>JBDGUY010000204.1:0-3632 GCA_039585935.1 Gemmatimonadota bacterium | reverse complement strand
TGATCTGTTCGGGTGTGTACCGCTTCTGGCCCATCTGCTGCCCCCTTTTGAAATCGCCAGATCGACAGAATACTAACTCTGCCTCTGGTACCGTTTCAGGGGGTCACGTCACCTACAGTCCATGTAGGGCTGCAATTCATCCGAGTCCCACGCGGAGGTTATGTACCCCGAGTCGCGTTCCATCTCGCTAACCGGTACCCGTAAATTCTCTAGGGTTACGATTGCAGCAGACCAGACTTCGTCGAACGAGGCCTGATACGTCAGACTCGGCTGAACTCCTGGGGGTGGAGGCGGTGCGCTGCTCACGCAGGCGGCCAGAAAGGCGACGAGAACAAGTTTCCTCATAGAATCCTCCCGCTCCAGACGATTCTCACCCTGCGCGCCATGCCGAGGACATCGGGATACTCCCATGCAGTAATGGATTCAGCTGTGGACGCTGAAACGAGCCAACGCAAGCGGCAGAATCGGTGCCAGTCGGTTCCACGTGCAAGTCGCCGGCGTAATCACCCGAATCATCGGGGCCAGGATAGCCGATCGGGAGACCAGGAGCCCGAAAACATTTCCCTCATCGGAATCCCTTTCCGGAAGCCGTAACGTCCACTCCTCTTTTGGCCACCACCATCCACTATACCCGGATGTTCCTGCATTCGTAGGTAGTTGCGGCCACTACGCGGAGGTTGGCACAGAAATGGCGACTCTCGCCATTCAGGTCAGTGATTGTCTGGCTGTCAGGCGCAAAGGCAAGCGGCAGATCATTCTCGCTCATTTTCAGGCGGCGTGGTGGACGGAATGCGGTGGGTAAGCCGGCCAGAATCCGTGTACTTGACAGTAGCAGGCTCTGTGGTGAGTCATAGGCCAGGATCCTCAGTCCACCATTCCAGGCCCGGAGGCGACACAGAAGCGCGCCTGGAGCAGGCGCGGATCGATGCGCGATGAGGTGCTCGGTGACCGGGATGAGCTTGCCCGAGGAGTTGCCTGCCGACTGATGGAGAGGGAGACGATGAAACCTGCCGGCCCGCTGGTTCTGATCGCTTGCACCCTCGTTCTGGTTCCAGCAACCGCATTCACACAGGACGCGTCCCCGCGAGGAGCGCAATGGGACATCCTTGCCCTCGGAGGGGGCTATGTCGCGGGAGATGGGCGCGGCGCAGGCGTAATCTGGGAATTCGGCGCCGGAATTCAGGTGGTCTCGAGTTCCCGAATCGGCGGACGGCTCATCGTGGCCAGCCAGAACAATGACCAGGTGTTCGACTTCTTCAACGTCGAGCCTGCCTTCGTGTGGCAGTGGAGCCGGAGCGAGAACCGCGCCTGGTACCTGGCCGCAGGTCCATCGGCTCTTCTCGAGCTGTCGAGTGCGGACACCGAGCAGGAACACTACTGGGGTTTCACGGCTGCGCTCGGGGTCTCGGCGCGGCCGGGCAGCACCGGCGTCGGACCCGAGATCCGGCTCGGCGTGTACTCTCGCTCCCTCGTGCTACTCGGCGCCCGCCTGTACCTGCACGTGGGGCCACTCTGATGCGCCGCGGAGTGATGCATCCCATCGTTCGCTGTCTGTTTATCGCCGCGGGCGTGGCTTTGGTCGGGTGCCAGAAGTGGACCCCGGTCGAGAATCCTCGGCCCATCCTCGAAGAGCAGATCCAGGTCGATGCGTCGGATCGTGACTACTTCCGGTTCCGCAGGGGCTCCGCTCCCACGGTCATGGGGCAGGTCGCGGCCGTCGTTGAAGACAGCGTCCGGGTTCTGACGGGATCCGAGTCCGAGACATCCGTAGCGCTGGACGATCGGACTCTGGTGGAGCTCATGGGGACGGACTGGGTGAGCACGGGCTTGGGCCTCGCCGCGATCGTTTCGTTTCCCGTCGCGATGTACCTGATCCTGGGCAGTACTCTCAAGTGGGAGTACTGAGCGTCCGCCGTGCCTCGACTCCTCGAGGCGCTGTATCCGGAGGTCATGCCGCGGCCCGATTCTCTCCCGGAGGCTCCTTCATGCGTCGCGTTCGAAGCTCGAATACCGCTTCCATCAACCTGCTGACCTTCGCTCTCGCATGCTGGCTGTGCGCGTGTCACAAGTGGGTCGAGACAGAACCAGTAGCTCTCGCTTTGCAGGAGCAAGCGGAACTACCCGAGGAGGAGAGGGCTGTATTGAGGATCCAAGTCGAGCCGAACGGCAGCACCTTCGAAGGGGTTCTGCAGCAGTTCAGTGGGGACAGCGCCGTGTTCGTGACGGAGGGCGGGTCCTTGGGGATTCAGGAAACGGATATTGTGCACCTCGATTTGCGCGCATCAGACCCCGTCGCGACGGGCGCCATCGTGCTGGGATCGGTCGTCGGAATCGCGGCGGCCGTTGTAGTGATCCACGACCTCATCATCTGCGATCCGGGTTTTTCGTGCTGAGATCATCAGCCACCCGCTTCGATTCAGGTCTGATGACGCAGCCAGTGCGCCTGGCCCACACAGTGCCACCTGTTCGGGCCCGGAGATCAGGTTGATTCTGCCGTTGACCGCCCTTTCTCCAGGTGGCAGCTACGTCACCTGAACCAGATGACCTCGGCCAGGAAGGCTGCATGAACGCACGCGCCAGACTCTCACTATTCGTCCTGATGATCGTCAGCGCCGCAGTGCCGGCGAATCTGGAGGCGCAGACCAAGCTCTACGCTGGTGGAGGGGGAAGCTTCCCCACCGGAGAATTCGGCGAGTATGCAGATACCGGGTGGCTGATTACCGGTGGCGTTCTGTTCCCGATTTCGGATCACGGGCTGGCGGTAGGTGTCGAGGCATTCTACGGATCCAACGAACGCACGTCGGACGCGCCGGTAATCACGTACGATAGTCCGTTCGGTCTGGTGGCCACCCTCAGGTACGGGATCACCACTCTCGGATCGGTGGAGCCCTACGTATCCGGTGGCGCAGGCCTGCACTACATGGGCACACGTGGTGGCGACGGGACTCCCGAATTCGCGCTCGGATATCAGCTCGGAGCCGGTCTCGGCTTCGCGCTGTCGGCAGGCACGGCGATCTTTGCGGAAGGCCGGTACACGGCCAACACGAATCTCGGCTATGTGGGCCTGCTTGGAGGATTGGCGTTCACGCTCGGGGGCGGCTGATCGAGCCGAGAGAACCCGAGACTGTGCCTACGTGGCCTGTGCGGGATGCTACTGCACTGTACCCCAGTTTGTACCCTGACTATAGGTACTTAGAGGGACTCAGGAGGACTTAGAAGGACTTACAGGGAAACCTCGGACCGGTCTCGAAAACCGGCGTCCTCACGGACTTGAGGGTGCTTCCGCAGCTGCGCTGCAGAAGGGTCTCGCTTCGCTCGACAGCGAATCCCTGCCCCTCCACAGCTCCCCCACCAACGACTCAAGGAACCGGCACGGTCGAGAGTGCGCCGGCTTAAAGGGCGGCGGGATACGACCCTGCTGACCAGAGCCCCGGCCCGCTGACCGGGGCTCTTTCACGCTGTTCAGGTCCCCAAGGCCTACTCTTCTGCGGGAAGCCTCGTCGCGGTCAGCCAGGCCGGTCTCTGCGCCTCGCTCGGCGGGCCTGTGCTCAGGTCCGCTCCTTCCGGAAGCTCGGGCGGCGGCGCGGGCCAGGCGAGCAGGTCGGCGTTGGTTTGCCGCACAATGATGTAGT
>JBDGUY010000203.1:0-3909 GCA_039585935.1 Gemmatimonadota bacterium | reverse complement strand
CAGCACCGACATTGACGACACCTTTTCGAAGAGCAACCAGACCGGGTTCGCCGGCGGCCTGTTCATTCACAACTACTGGGGTCTGTTTGGCGGGCAGCTCGAAGCCAGCTACATCCAGAAGGGCGTCAAGCAGGACTTCTTGGGTTCTTCTGAAGTGTCGACCAAGCTCGACTACATCGAACTTGCCGCGCTTCTCAAGCTGGGCCTGCCGCTCGGCATCGTGCGTCCAGGCCTGTTCGGCGGGATCGGGTTCGACATCCTGCTTTCATGCGACGAAAGCGGTTTTGATTGCAAGGACGACGCCAAGAGCACCGACTGGGTCGGGATCATCGGGGGGGACGTCATCGTCTACTTCGGCTCGTTCAACGTATTCGGCGATGGCCGCTACAACATCGGTTTGAGCGAGGTGACCGATGTAGCTGACTTCTCATACAAGAACCAGGGCTGGACTTTCCAGGCCGGCGTCGGCTTCGAGATCGGCTGATCGAAGTTACGCCTTGAAGATCCGGTGACGAATCCGTCTCAACACGAAGCGGGTTCGAAACCGAGTCCAATGAAGGGCCCGCGGACCTCATGGTTCGCGGGCCCTTAGCATTCCCACTTCCCCGTCTCAATCCACCTGCCGTCGAACTGCCTCCACGACCAGGCTTCGAAGATCCCCCGGCTCGACCAGTTCGGCATCGGGCCCGTATTGCAGAACGTGCCTGACGATCCAGGTGGGGTCGGCCACTTCGAAGTCGACGAGGACGCCACCGCCGTCCGAATCTCGCACCGGGCCCTTCTCCCGAATCCACGCCTCGATCCGCGGCGCGTAGCGGACCGTGACCGGTACGGTTTCAGCCGCGTTGACCACCCGCCCTCCGTCGATCAGGTTCGCCGGCTCGAATTCGGGCCGGATCTCGAACATCTCAGCCGTGACGGCGGCCTCGAGGATCCTGTCGAGCCGAAAGACGCGAATATCGTCACGGCGGTGACAGTAGCCGATCACGAACCAGTTGCCGTTCGCAAAGGCCATTCGATACGGGTCGATCCGTCGCTCGGTCGGCCGCAATTCGTCGGGCCTCAGATACTTGATCCGACATCCCGCACGATCCGCGATCGAGGCTTCGAACAGGCCGCGCAAGCCCTCCAGATCGCTTCCATCATCCATGCTGATCGTGGGCCACAGATCGTCAGCCGACTCTGCTGCGAGCTCCCGGTCGAGGCGGTCGGCGAGCTCGAACATCTCCTGTCGCGCTTCCGGGGGGCGGTCGTGCCCGGCGGTACGGAGCGCCAGGGCCAGGGCCAGCGCTTCCCGCTGGCTCAGGGCTGGCGGCCGGTCGAATCTCCCGCCTGACGAGACGTGGATCGAGTCAGTCCCGATTTCGATCCTGATGTCTTCTGTCCAGCCCGGTGGATGGTAGAACTCCCTCGCCATGACGAGCCTGAGATCATCGAGCAGACGGTCCGGGCTCGATTCGGTCCGGCCGGCGGCTTCCTCGATCCCGATCCCGCCATCTCTGGATGCGAGGGCCATCAACTCCAGAATTCTCGCGAGCACGTCCGTCGCGCGCTCAGCCATCGGAGCCTCCCTCGGCCCCATACACGGCCATGACTTCACGCGCGAGGTCCGCCACCCGATCCGCGAGTTCTACGGGCTCGATTACGCGCGCTTCCCCGCGCTGGCTGAGGATCCAGCGCAGGAACGGGGCGACCTGCCTGACTTCGAACGAGCGGATGGAGTTCCCCTGCTCATCCTCCGATTCCAGCTGGCCGAGGCCGTTTCGCTCGGCCCACAGCGACAGCGGAAACTCGAAGCTCACGCGCGCGTTCAGCAGTCCGTCGTCGCCCGCCCCCAGTTCCCACGCCTGCCGGTCACGGAACTCTTCGAGCGAGAATTCCGGCGGAATCTCATAATCCGGAGTGTGCGGGCTGTTCATGTTCGGACGTGGCTCCTCCATCCGTTCCACCCGGAATACGCGAACGTCGTCGCGAGTCTCGTCGTGGCCGATCAGATACCAGTGGCCATGCTGAAACAACAGCCCGTACGGCCGCACTACCCTGTCAGTCGCCATTCCCCGGTAGATGCCGTGGTACTTGAATCGCACGGTCTTACGAGCCAAAAGGGCGTCGGTCAGGGATCGGGTCCATGCCCTGAGTTCCACTGCGTCGGAGCGGTCCGCATACAACACCGCGGGACCACCCGGCGGTGGAACGAGATCGAACGACAGCTTTCGCCAGGCAGATCGAGCCTCCGGGCGAAGCGGAAAGCCGGGGATCTCGGCGACCGACTCGAGGGCGCGGAACGCCGTGTGGCTCTCCCCGGTCTCGAGTACGACTTGTCGAACCCCCTTCTGCGGCATTCGTCCGGGGCCGGATTCGCCCTCATCTCCCGTTTCGGCTGCGTCGGCAATGATTCGGAGATACGGGAGGTGGAAGTTCTTCTTGAGAAGTACGTACGCATCCACCTTCCCTGCACCGAAATCGATCGGCATTTCTACCGACTCGATCGGGATGCCGGCCTCCCGGAGCCCGTCCTTGTCACGTTCGAACATCCGGCGGACGGAGTCCCGATCCGTGTCCGAACCGGCCAGCTTTCGGGCGTAGGCGGGCACCTTCTCCATGATCTCGTCCACCGTGGCCGGCATTCGCCTTCCGACCAGATAGGCGACGAGGTCGAGCCAGCGCTGTGTGATCTGAATCTTCTCGGGTTTCTCAGTCATTGATCATCTTGTCAGTTCGCCATCTGGTGATTCGTCGTGGGTAACACACCCGTCAGGTACGGGAGCGAAGTTTGGCCCTGACGATGCGGACCAGGAGCCCTTCGCAACCGATTCCGAGCACGGACTGCCTCAGGCGGCCCATCTCCTCTCGCGCCACAGCCCGGTCGTGCGCCGCCGGATTCCTGAGGTCGCGGACGGGTTCGAGCTGCGCCGGCAATTCGCCCTCCAGCCATCGCCAATCGTGAGGCAACGCCGTTCTCAGCGGCTGTCTGGTCGTGTCGTCGTCGAGCAACCTCCGGATCGTGCCCAGGCTCTGGTGCGGGACCGCCCCACCCAGGTCGAGCAGGCCTTCACCAGCCCGAACTTCGCGCTGAGCCGGAGGGGCCTTGGCAAGCATCCGGCGCAGCGCCGGGAATATGAGCGCGTTGAGTTCCGTCTCCACCGCCTTGGTCACCTCGACGGCGGAACCGGAAAAATCGAATCCGGGATCGCCGCGCCTGGCTCGGAACACCGCTTCGGCCGTGGTCAGAAACGTCCTCGATGAAGATTCCAGCGCGTCCCAGATCTCCTTGCCCAGCAGGTTGTCACGGAGCTCCGCCGACAGCCTTTCGGTCTCCCCCTTGAGCTCGGCGTCCCGTTCCGCCCACCGGCGACCCTCCGTCAGCGCTCCGATATCGGCAAACCAGCTCGCCCCGTCTTCCCGCGTGACGATCAGTGGCAGGTCCACGATTCCACCGTACAGCGACACGGGTCGGTCATGGTATCGGACGTTTCTCCTGCGGATATCCCAGATTCGAAACCAGAAGTCCGCATCGTGGTGGTCGTAGTAAGTCGGCATGTGATCTCGCTCGTCGGGAAACTCGCCCGGTACGTCCTCGGCGGTGACCTCCACGAGGTGCGCGACGTAGAGCGAACTGTAGTCCGTCAGATAGAGGTGGGTCTCGATCCCGGCGTCGATCTGCGAGGAAAGCTCCAGGATCTCGCCGGCATGGGGCAGCGGCGCCTGCCGGTTCGGCGACCGGAGCTTGGCCCACCACACGTACACGTCGTCATCATCGGATCTACCTTCACGCCTGGCCGCGGCCCAACGCAGCAGAACCTCGAGGTGGCGGTCCATCGCGTCGTCGGCATACGAGGGATTCCAGACGCTCAGGAGATGCCTGGGTACTTGGGGCTGTCGCATGATCGCATGTCAGTGGTTCGAGAT
>JBDGUY010000202.1:0-3757 GCA_039585935.1 Gemmatimonadota bacterium | reverse complement strand
CATTCGGATCGTATTCGATTACGGCCCGCTTCAGGTCCCCTTCGACCAGGTCGCGGCACAGGCGGCCGATCCGATTGCCGGCCGCGCTGTGCGAGCTGGACGGCCCGCGCATGACGGGACCGAGCACGTCGTTGAAGATGCTGGGGATGTGCTTCAATTCACTCATCGGCAGGCGCTTTGTCCGGTCTGGTGTAGCCGGTATCGATCGGTTGCTGGCCGCGGACCACATCTGGCGGCGCAAAATGCCGGGGGCGGGATTCGAACCCGCACGGGGCTAGCGCCCCAGGGGATTTTAAGTCCCCTGCGTCTGCCATTTCGCCACCCCGGCAACTGCTGGACTCGGATTCACGGACAATCCGTGCGCCCAACTCGACACAGTATACATCTCATCGGTCCGGCCAGACACGCGGGTTCCGGACCCGGCGGGACCAGACACCCCTGCCGGCCACCTTGCGACCACCGTAACGGCCGCGGAGCTTCCGGGCATGAAAGCGACCCGAACCTGGCTCCCGTTTGCGCTTGCCCTGCCGCTGTTCGCGCTGTTCGCGGCACTTGGGACGTGGCAGCTGCAGAGGCTGGGCGAACGCCGAGCCGACAACCAGGTTCGGGAGTCGGCGCTCCAGCTGCCCGTCGTCGAGTTGCCGGCGGCCGAACCGCAGGACTCGTTGGTCGGAAACGCGATCGTCGGGCGCCGGGTCCGCGTCACCGGGACCTGGGCCCCCGAGCAGGAACTGGTCGTCCGCGGGCACGCCTACCTCGGTACCCCGGGGGTGTACGTCCTCACGCCCCTGGTCGTGGAGCCGGGCCGCGCGATCCTGGTGCTGCGCGGCTGGCTGCCTGCCGCGGACGGCCTGTCCGCGGATCTCGCCGGAGCGGTTCCGGTCACCAGCGCAGGTCGGGTCACGGTCGGTGGCCTGGCCCGGGCCAGTCAGAATCCGGTGCCCGTTCCTGTTCGCCTTGTGAACTACCCGGACCGGACCCGTCCCGTCCTCGGCAACATCGACCTGCCGGCGGCGGACTCGCTGGTCCCGCTTCAATTGGCCGAGTTCGTCGTGCAAATCCTCCCGGACGAAACCTCCCGGGATGGCCGGTCCGGACTCCCGGTTCCGATTCCAGCACCGGAGCTCAACGACGGTCCGCACGCACTGTATGCGTTCCAGTGGTTCGGATTTGCGTTGATCGCCCTGGCAGGAGCAATCTTCCTTCCGCGGGCCGCGCGCGCCGGCTCGATTTCCAACCCTGGACCGGGAGACAAGTCGTGAGCCACCGAACCTGGATCGACCGCGCTGGACGCTCATGGCAGGTACGTCCCCGGACGCGGGACCAGTGGGAATTCGCGCCGATGCCCGGCAACTCCGAACCGTCCCGCACGGCCCGAGCCCCGAGCTGGCAGGATGATCCGTTCGAGCTCAGCCGGGAGGAGCTTCAACGGCTGTTCGACGCGGCTCCTGACCCGAACCGGCCCCGTCCGCCTTCGCCGTTCGCCGACTGATCCGGTCCGCCGATGGCGACGGCCATCACCTGAATATGCCCGCAGGTACCGGACAATTCCGTCCCACCGAGTGACAAGTTGACACAACAACCTCGACGACGGGACATTGTTTCCATGTGGAGAGTTGTGGCTCCCTGGCGGATCCAGGCCCCGGACATGCCGAAAGACCGCAGTTTTTAAGGTCTATTGACGCATTACAGGGGACTTCGAGTCTGCTGGGCCGATCTGGCACAGTTCACGCAGAGGAGCGCCGGGACGCGGTATTCGCGTTCGGCGCGGTTCGTGTGAGTTGCGCCCGCCGTCTTCGTCGAGGTGCGGAGGCGGTTTCCGTATCCCCAGCTGCGATCCGTCGATCGCCAAGGCGCGGAGATATCGATGCGGGATGAAAAGGCGAAAGGCGACGTTTCTCCGAGGGTCCTGATCGTCGAGGACGAGGAGAACGTTCGTGAACTCCTTCTTACGGTTCTTGCCGAGAACGGATATCGGGTAGAGGCAGTCCGGACCGGTGAGGAGGGCCTTCGGCAGCTGGACTCCCAGCTGTATGACCTGGTCCTGCTGGACCTGAACCTGCCTGGAATGCACGGGCTCAACGTGCTCGGGGCGGGCCCGGCGCTGCAGACCGACGCCCAGTTCATCGTGATGACGGCATTCGGATCGATCGACAGTGCCGTCGAGGCGATGAAGCTCGGGGCGGTCGACTTCATCAAAAAGCCGTTCCGTACCGAGGAGCTGCTTCACGTTCTCACCCGGGCGATGGAAGAGCTGGAGCTCAAGCGGGAAGTGGCCCAGCTCCGCAGTCAGTCGAGCGCCGGAGTCCGTTCCTACCTGGTCGGAAAATCCCAGGCCATGCAGCGCGTATTCGGACTCATCGAGCGTGTAGCCCCGACCCGGGCGAACGTGCTGATCAGCGGGGACACCGGGACCGGAAAGGAACTCGTGGCCCGAGCGGTACACGATCTCTCAGGCCGGAGTCGACGACCGTTCGTGGCGATCAACTGCTCGGCGCTGCCAGAGACTCTGCTCGAGTCCGAGTTGTTCGGCCACATGAAGGGTTCCTTCACGGGCGCGGTGCAGAGCAAACGCGGGCTGTTCGAAGAAGCGCAGGGCGGATCCATCTTCCTCGACGAAATCAGCACGGTGTCGGAGGGGGTGCAGATCAAGCTCCTGCGAGTGCTGCAGGACCGAAAGGTCACGAGGGTCGGCGGACGCGAGCCGATCACGGTGGACTTCCGGCTGATCGCGGCCACGAATCGTGACCTCGGAGAGCTCGTCGAGGGCAATGAGTTTCGCGAGGACCTGTTCTACCGGCTGAACGTGTTCCCGATTCGCGTCCCGCCGCTTCGCGAACGCAGAGATGACATCCCGCTGCTCGCACAGCACTTCCGGCAGCGATTCGCCGAGGAAAACGGCCTCGAGCCCCCCGAGATCCCGCCCAAGACCATGGCTCGCCTGATGGCGTACGACTGGCCGGGAAACGTGCGGGAACTCGAGAACTTCATCGAGCGGGCCGTGATCATGCATGCGGGCGCCCGGGCGATTCCCTTCGAGCCGCCGGGCCAGCGTCCGGATCCGGAGCGCAACCTGCTCACGCGGGCGCGCGAAGAGAAGTGGGATCTGGAGCGTCTCGAACGCGAGTATATCCTCGACATGCTCGAGCAGACCCAGTGGCACCAGAGTTCCGCAGCCGAAGCGCTCGGGATCAGCAGACGCACGCTGTATCGGAAGTTGAAACGCTACCGGGAACAGGGAATCCTCCCCGAACCGGCACACGTAGCGATGCGGCAGTATTCGGAAAGCTGATTCTGCCCGATCAGCCGATCCAGCCGCTCCGCTGTTCGGGAACACGGCCGTGAGGCAGCCACAGCGTGAAGGTCGAGCCCTTTCCGACCTTGGAACGCGCCGTGAGCGCTCCGCCCATGTACTCGGCCAGACGACGCGATCGATCGCCACCCAGCGCTCCGCCTCCCGGGCTGGTGAAGCGGGTCCTTCAGAGTCGATCCCTGCCGTCACCGTCACCGTCGTTCCGTCGGCCGAGAACTTCAGAGCGTTGCTGAGCAGATTCGTGACCACCTGGAGCACCCTGTCAGGATCGGCGACCATCCGCAGCGACGACGGCGACCTCCGGAGGGTGAGCTTCTGGTCACGCTTCTCAGCCTCCGGCCGCATGCCATCCACGGCGGCCTGCAGGAGATCGTTCACCACGATCACCCGGGACCAGGTCTCCAGCCTTCCCTGACCCAGGTTCTCGAGGTCCAGGACGTCCTG
>JBDGUY010000201.1:0-4576 GCA_039585935.1 Gemmatimonadota bacterium | reverse complement strand
TTCGCGATCGTACTCGGATGTTCCGACTCGCGGGTGCCGATGGAGATCGTCTTCGACCAGGGGCTCGGTGATCTCTTCGTGGTCCGCGTGGCTGGGAACATCGTCGCTCCTCCGATTCTCGGCAGCATCGAATTCGCGGCCCAGGAATTCGGCACCCGGCTCGTGGTGGTTCTGGGGCACACGGAGTGTGGAGCCGTTCTGGCGTCGCTGGAGACGATCGAACGACCAGGAGAGATTTCTTCGCCCAACCTGCAGTCGATCATCGACCGGGTGTTGCCCTCGGTCGCAGGGTCCGTAAGAGACGGGCGGGATCTCGAGCCGGATGATCTGGTTCGGAACGCGATTCGGAGGAATGTGAGAGCCTCGGCGGCACAGATTCGACGTGATTCGCGAGTCCTTGCCGGGCTGATCGAGACGGCTGGGCTGAAGATCGTCGGAGCCGAGTACTCGATCGACACGGGTGAGGTCGAGTTCTTCGACGAATCGAGGATCACGTGAAGCGATTCGTGCTGTTTCTCTTGTGTGCCCTGGCAGCTTGCTCGACCGGGCGGGATGCGGAGTCGGATCTCGTCGCGATCGATGTGCTGCTGGATCCGGAGCCGTCGATGGCGGCGTTTGCCGTGGCGGCAAACGAGAGGATCCGGGGGAACTTCCCGGCTGGCTTCACGCTCGGCGCCAGGAATGCTCCTCACATCACGGTCCTGCAACGATTCGTTCGTGCCGACGACCTCGTCGAAGTAGCTGCCGCAGTCGAGGAAGTGATCCAGCGGTGGGACACCGCGGGACTCCAGTTGACGGCTACCGGGTTCTATTTCCACCCCCACGAAGCTCTCGGTCTGGCGGGAATCACCGTGGCGCCGACACCCGCTTTGCTCGAATTCCAGGCGTCGAGAACATGAATGCATTCGTGTCGGAATCCAGTGGACAGAACTACGACCCGCATATCACGCTCGGACTGGCAGAGCCCGCGTTTCTCGACAGTCTCGTGGCCGAGCCATTCACGCCGATTCCGTTCACTCCTGTCTCGGTGAGTATCTATCAACTCGGCGACCTGGGAACCGCCCGGAAGAAGCTCTGGCCGCGGGACTGAACGGTCCGGTGAGTTCGCCGGGCGGGCCCTCGAAATGATCCTGACAACAGAATGGAAGTCCAGACCATGAATCAACGCCGCATTGCCTCATTCACCGACCTCGATGACCGCTCTCCGGCCCACGCGCTCGTCGGCAGTACCGATCTCGTGGTGATCCGGTATGGAGACGAGGTGTCGGTGCTGTACGGTCGGTGTCTGCATCGTGGTGCTCTGCTGGCCGACGGGCACGTCGAGGGCGACAATCTGATCTGCGGATTGCACTTCTGGGACTACCGCGTGGACACGGGGATCAGCGAATACAGCAATGCAGAGCAGCTTCACAAGTTTTCGGCCTGGATCGAGGGAGGCGGGGTCTTCGTAGATGTGGACGAAATCGAGGCCTGGGAGCGTTTGCACCCGCAGCCCTACAAACGTGAATCGTACCAGGGCGCGTATCAGGACGTGCACGGCACGCCCGAGGAGCCCTACGTCGGCCAGATCCGAAGCCTCGCCGGCCACGGGCTGGAGCTGACCGGCGCGCACGGTCCGGTAGCGTCGATGGGCGTTCCGCGTCAGCAGCTTCCGTCGTGGGATGACCTGCAGTTCGTTACGGCGCAGTTGCACAGCCTGCCCCAACTGGACGATGTGCCTGTCAGCACGGAGCTGATCGTCGGGCCTGGCGCCAGGAAGCCTCTTCGTCTGGAGATACCGATATTCGTCTCCGACATGAGCTTCGGTGCGCTGTCGGAGGAAGCGAAGGTGGCCCTGGCGCGTGGTGCAGAGCTGGCCGGGACAGGCATCGCTTCCGGCGAGGGCGGCATGCTGCCCGAAGAGCAGTCGGAGAATTCACGCTACTTCTATGAGCTGGCGTCGGGACGGTTCGGATTCTCGTGGGATAAGCTCGACCTCGTGCAGGCGTTCCATTTCAAGGGCGGCCAGGGCGCGAAGACCGGTACCGGCGGTCACCTTCCCGGCGAAAAAGTCAAAGGCAAAATCGCCGAAGTTCGCGGCTTGAGGGAAGGCGAGCCTGCGGTGTCGCCGGCGACATTTCCGGATTGGACGAGTCTCGATGACTACCGGGACTTCGCGGTAGAGGTCCGCGAGCGCACCGGCGGAATTCCCGTCGGTTTCAAGCTCTCGGCACAACACATCGAAAAGGACCTGGATGCGGCACTCGAAATCGGTGTCGACTACGTGATTCTCGACGGCAGGGGAGGGGGTACGGGAGCGGCACCCTTGATCTTTCGGGACAACATCTCGGTTCCAACCATGCCGGCCGTTGCGCGAGCACGGCGGCACCTCGACGCGAACGGCGCCTCGCACATTACCCTGATCGCCACGGGAGGACTTCGTACGGCAGCGGATTTCGCCAAGGCGATGGCGTTGGGCGCCGACGGGATCGCGATCAGCAACTCCGCGATGCAGGCGATCGGCTGCATCGCGATGCGTGCCTGTCACACGAACAACTGTCCGGTGGGGATCGCCACCCAGAAGGAGAATCTGCGAGCCCGGCTCGCGGTAGACGAAGGAGCGAAGCGTCTGGCCCGATTCCTGGGGGCTACGACCCACCTCATGCAGACGCTCGCACGAGCTTGTGGTCACACGGACCTGCAGGAATTCGTGCCTGACGACCTGACCACGTGGAAGAAGGAGATCGCCGAACTGACAGGCGTGGAGTTTTCGGGAGTACGAGACTCTCGCGGCGGCGGGCTGGATGGCTGATCGACGCGGCGTGTCATGGCGCCGTCTGCTCAGTGAGGCCGTGGTCATCGTGGCTTCCGTCTACCTCGCCATCGTCCTCGAGGGAATGTCGGAGGAGCGGGATCGTGCCACCGAGGCAGTCGACGCACTCGTCCAGCTCGTGGAGGAGCTTCGAAAGGACCGTGCCGACGTTGCCGAGGTCATTGCCGAACAGGAGAATTTGAGCCGGCAGTACGTGAACCTGCGCCGCTGGTTCGAAGATCCGTCATCCATGCCCGCGGATTCGGTCCAGGAAACGCTGGATCTGGTGGCATGGTCCAATCGGACCATGTTTCCGCGCGGGGCGGCTTGGACGACGATGGTCGCTGCCGGCCAACTCAGGTACCTGGAGGATGTCGCTCTGGTGACTCGACTGGGGGATCTCTACGAGAACGTGAATCCCCGCATCGAATACAATGGTGCCGCATACGACGCGAATCTGAATACTGTGATGCGTGAGTCCGTTCCCACGGTGTGGGATTTCGAAGCCAGCAGGCTGGTAACCGGTGATCCGGAGGTAGTGGCCAGGATCCAGGGACAGCTGCGATACCTCCACGTGGCATTCAACGGTTGGTATCTATGGTATCTCGCTCAGTACGCTGAACAGCTCGACGGTCTTATCCTGGACGTAGAAGCCTTCCTCGATGCCCGAGAAGGGCGGGAGGGCTCAAGGCAGGGCGGCTAGGATCCGACGCGCGATCGTCGCCGAAGAAAACCTCCGAGGGAATTGCGCATGGCGCGAGCAGGTCCGGGATAATCTCGGAATGCGGCCGGTGCGACTTCTGGTTCCGGAAGTACGGGAATGTCGCTCGAACCTTTCGCGCGCACGGCCTGTTCGGCCTCCAGCTTCCTTGCCTCGAGAGCCTGGATTCGCCTGTACAGGTCTTTCTCCACTCTCTCCTGGGCCTGGATCTCCAGCAGGACCGCCTCGAATTCGACCTTGCCCTGGGCGATCAGCCGTTCAGCCTCCTCCTCGGCTCGTTTGACGAGCTCACGCGCCTGGATCCGGGCCTCTCGCATCGACCTGCGGGTATCTCCCTGCTCGGCGAGTTCGTGCAGCTTCACCTGTGACTGGATCGACTCGAGCTCGGTCCTCGCCCGCGCCGTGATCTGAGCCGCCTCGTCTTCGGCCTGCGCCACCAGATCGCTGGCATGGAGGCGTGCCTCTGCCTCGGTCTGCTCCACGAACTCTCTGGCCTGACTCAGGGCATCTTCCTCAGCTTGCGCCACGAGCTCACTCGCCTGCTGCTGAGCTCTCTCCTCGGCCTCCGCCAGGATCTCGCGAGCCTGCCGTTGCGATTTCTGGATACTCGCCTCTGCTTCTGCAACCTCCCGCTCTGTCATGTGTCGCGTGTGGCTCGTAGCCATGAGGCGAGCGAGTTCCTGTTCGGCTCTGCCGCGCGCCGCCTCGAGCTCCCTGACCCTCTGCTTCAGCTTCTGCTCTGCCGCTTCGCGATCACGCAGGTCGACAAGAGCCACCTCCAGGGCATGCTCGAGCTTGTCTCGCTCCCTCGAGTCGAGCCCGTGGGGAGGCGCCTGCGCGGGCGATCGTTCGTTGACCATGCCGCGCAAGGTCTGATACTGCCTTTCGACCTTCTCGGCCCTGACCTGCAGCTCCTCCGAGCGAATTGCGAACTCCTCCCTCTCGCGCTCCAGCGCAATTCGCTCCGACTCGCGGTCGTTGATGGCTCGGTGCAGCTCGGAAAAACATCGATTTTTTCTTCGGGTCTGGTCGACAGCGATCGGTCCCAAAAGGAATGCGCTGCC
>JBDGUY010000200.1:0-4612 GCA_039585935.1 Gemmatimonadota bacterium | reverse complement strand
GGCGAGATCGGATCGTTCCGCTACCGGGAGCGCGATCTGCTCCGAACCGGGCCCGTGCCCGAGTTCTGGCGCGCCCCGACCGACAACGATTTCGGCTCGGATCAGCAGATTCGGAGCCGGGTGTGGCTGGGCGCTGGCGAGACGAGGACCGTCGATTCGGTTCGGGTGACGGCGGCCGACGTGGAAGGCCCGACAGCCGTTCTCATCGAGTCGTTCAACACCCTCGAGGGCGCCGGTGATTCACGCGTGATTACGCGATACACGGTGTTCGGCAGTGGAGACATCCTGGTCGAGAACCGTTTCGAGCCGGGCTCCGAAGACCTGCCGGAGATCCCGCGCTTCGGCATGAGCCTGACGCTGCCCGCGACGCTCGATCGGGTAGAATGGTTCGGCCGCGGACCACACGAGAACTACTGGGATCGGCGCACCGGGGCGCGGCTGGGCCGCTGGTCGATGCCGGTGGATTCCCTGTACTACCCGTATGTCAGACCTCAGGAGAACGGCAATCGCAGCGACACGCGCTGGGTGGCGTTCACCGACGAAACCGGTGCCGGGATTCTCGCGGTCGGACTTCCGACGGTGGACTTCAGCGCACATTTCTTCACGCTGGCCGACTTCGACGAAGGAGAGGAGAAGCGAAACCGGCATACGATCGATCTGGAACGGCGCGACTTCGGCACCGTGCACCTCGACCTCCGCCAGACCGGGGTCGGAGGCGACAACAGCTGGGGAGCGGTGACCCACCGGGAGTACACCCTGCTGCCTCAGGTGCTCGAACAGGCGTTCTTGCTCAGACCGGTCGAAGGTGGAGCCGATGCAACGGGACCCGCCGAACTGGCGCGATCGGGCTTATGGACTTCGGAAATGGCCTCCGCCGTCGGGCGACGCTCCCTGAGGTTCGAGACCTTCGCCGAGCGAAACCTGGTGGACCACCTGGCGCGCGACGCGACGCTGTCCGTGGTGACACCAGCCAGTTCACCTTACTCCCGCGGTGGCGACCAGGCCCTGGTGGACGGGGTTCGGGGTTCGATCGACCGCCGTGGCGGCGACTGGCAGGGGTACGAGGAGAAGGACCTGGAGGTCGTGATCGATCTTGGCGCGTCGCAGCCGATCGAACGAGTGAAGATCGGTTTCCTGCAGGTCGTGTGGGCCCGGATCTTCCTCCCGAGCGCCGTAGAGGTCTCGCTGTCGGAGGATGGAGAGACCTTCACTACGCTCGGCACGGTCATACACGATGTCGCTCCGGACCTACCGACGGATCTGCGACACTACTTCGAGGTGATCGGTATTCCGGGCGAGGAGGGGCGGAGCACAGCACGCTTCGTCCGGGTGCGCGCCGTTAACATCGGACGGGCTCCACCCGACCACGAACTGTCGGGTGAGCCCGCCTGGTTGTACGCCGACGAGATCATCGTGGAATGAGGATTCAGACCGTCGCCTTGTGAAGCTGTCGTTTCAAGCGGTGAATCCTCCGGCGTATTCGCTTGAGTTCGACGGAATCCTTCGCGGCGATGGCCGCATCCCGCTCGACCTTGAGCGCTCGGATCTCCGCCTTCACGGCCGTCTTGTCGATTCCGACGACCTCGTGGTGCGCGTGATCCTCGATCCCGAGAACGTGGCACAGGGCCGGGACCAGATTCTCCTTGTGCATGGTCAGGAATCCGTGCAGCTCCGTGTGATCGCCAAGCTCCTCGGCGATCTGGCGCAGCTTCTTGACGGGCATCTTGTGGAGTTCTTCCCAAGTGTGGTCCATTCGCAACCTCCCTGGAACGGTTTCGGCGGGGGCAGCCATCAACTGCCTGATCTGAATATATGCTGGTCGGCCCGCGTTCACACGGCAGGGCAATCAATGCAGAGTCCTTGCTCCGGTCGCAGGCGACGGGGCCGGGAAATATCTTGCGACCTTCGCCGGATCCGGCCGGCGGGAACCGTTCCGCTCACGCTCCAGGAGGTCGCCCGAAATCATGTCTGAGGCGCGTGAATCACCACCGGCAGGACGTGATATGCGCATTGTCGTGATCGGTGGCGGCGTGATCGGAATCTGTGCCGCCTATTTCCTGGTCCGGCGAGGGGTGCACGTCACGGTGCTTCAACGGGGCGCGGTGGCGGACGGCGCTTCCCGGGGCAACGCGGGCATGATATCTCCGGGCCACCCACCGATAAACGGGCCGGGCCGGGTGGGACCGGCGATCCGTTCGTTGAAGGACCCGCTGAGCCCCCTGTTCGTGGCACCACGCTGGGATCCTGATCTCTTCCGCTGGCTGTGGTCGTTTGCGCGCTGGTGTTCTGAGCCGCATTTGGAATACAGCATGGCCGCACTGGCGCCGCTCGGCCTCGCCACACCGGACCTGTTCGACGAACTGGTGGAAGGAGAGAGTCTCGACTGCGATTACCGACGCTCGGGATACCTGGAGATCTGCCGAACACCGGAGGGACTGGAGACGGTACAAAGAGAGGTGGAATTGATCGGGCGGCACGGATTCGAGGCCCGGGAGCTGACGACGGACGAACTGAGGGAGCGAGAGCCCACCGTCAGGTCGGACGTGGCTGGTGGATTCGTGCACGCCGAGGGCTCGACGGTGAATCCGGGCCGCTTCGTCGTCGAACTGGGGGCTGCGGCCCGACGCAGAGGCGCGGTGATCCGCGAGAACACTTCCGTCGAGCGGATCGAGGTCCAGCACGATCGAGTGACTGCGGTTCGGGTCGAAGGCGGTGAGCGGGTGGAAGCAGACATCGTCGTGGTCGCGACAGGCGCATACAGCGGCGGTTTGCTCAGCGACCTGGGTCTCGGCCTGCCGATCCAGCCGGCGAAGGGCTACCACCAGGACCGCGATCCGGGGACTCCGGGTACTCCGCCGCTCGGACTTCCGTGCCTGCTCGTCGAGACCTCCGTGTTCTGCACTCCAATGGATGACTTCGTGCGCTTCGCGGGAACCCTCGAGTTCTCCGGCCTGAATCACGAGATCCGGCAGGATCGCCTGGATCAGCTGATGCGCTCGGCGTCATTGTTTTTCGACGGGGTCACACAGGCCGAGGCTCTGGACGTCTGGGTTGGATTGCGACCCTGCACGACCGATGGCCTGCCGGCGATCGGGCCGATGCCGGATATCCAGGGTCTGTACGCGGCAACCGGACACGGCATGCTGGGCCTGACGCTGGGCCCGGTCACCGGAAAGCTGCTGGCCGAGCAGATCCTGGACGGCTCCACCTCGTTGCCACTCGAGCCGTTCGATCCCGGCCGATTCCTGAGATGAAGCCGGGCCACCCGGAAGGGCGGCCCGGCGAGAAAGTTCAGTGAGAGTTCAGTGAGGGGTCAGCGGCTGTTTCCCAAGCCTGGAATCGGCCGCGCGGTCACGCTCACACCGGCGTGATCGCTGGGCCACAGATTCGAGACCGTCTTCTCGGCTGGATCCGCTCCCAGTCGCTCCGCCAGCACTCCATCCGCCAGTCCGATACCGTCCAGCGGCGCCGGATCACGGTAGAACACGAGGTCGAAGCGACGGTCGAGGACTGAGGCCCCCGGGTGCGGTATTCAGGTCTCCCATGACGAATACCGGTTCGAAAGCGCCATCGAGAAGGGCGATCAACTCGTCCGCCTGCGACAGCTGCTCTGACTCACCTTCCTCTTTCGGTGTCAGGTGCGTGGAAACGATCCGGTATTCCTTGCCCTTCACCTCGATCACCACGGATGCGAATCCCCGGGTGATCTCGAGCGGCTGTCCGCCGACGTAGATAGTGGGGTTGTCGGAGTAGTTCGCGGATGTCGGGGAGTGCCACACGACGTCGTCCCTCACGAGGACGACATCCGCGTCCTGCAACCGGATGTCCACGAGGTCCGTGGCCGGGTTCGGACCGAGCAGCGCCGGAACCTCGAATGCGAAGTTCTGGACCACGGACGCGTCCGTGTATCGCATGCCACGCTCGCTGAGTGCTTCGAGCAGGATGTCCAGGAAGTCTGTGTGCTCCACCCAGTCTCCGGGATACCCCGTGTAGATGCTCGGATGCCGGAGCGTGAATGTCGAGACTTCCTGCAGGGTAACTGCGTGAGGCTGGTGATCCGCGACGTAGTCGGCGATCGCTTCGGCACGCTCCCTGAAGTCGGTGGCCTGGACGGCGCCCCACACCTGGCCCGCAAGCACCACGAGTTCTTCCAGTGAGCCCGCGGCCGCGATCGCTTCGATCTCTGCGCCGACGTAGAGGTTCCAGTTCATCACCCGGATATCGGGCTGTCCGGCACGCTCGACACCGAGCAGCGCGTCCTGTTCTCCGGGACCGAGCACATCATCCCCGCACGCGCCAAGCGTGATCGTAAAACACAGACTCAACGTGAGAATCGTCATTAGCTTACTCATCGAGGCCTCCCGTATACGTGATACGACTGACTGCCACCGCCTTCAGCCTCACGTCTACGGGTCAAGCCCCGGTCAAGCCGTTTCGATCACGTCCGTGCGGCCTCCTGGATACGCAGTCTCTGGCCCGGAGTGAGCATGTCCCGGGCGATCACGTCACGCACGATCCGCGCGACGAACGAGTATCCGAAGGCATCCGCCGCTATCCATCGATTCCATTCCAGCTCGTCGAGCCCGCTGGTGACCATCGCGGCCTCCAGCCC
>JBDGUY010000199.1:0-5394 GCA_039585935.1 Gemmatimonadota bacterium | reverse complement strand
GCGGTGTGCTCATCACGCTACGAAATTCCGCATGCACGATATAGATCGCGTCGATCGTCTCGTTCACGAACGCATCCGCCAACGGTGCGATCAAGTCGTGTGCCTGGTCGGGAGTCGGATCGTCTCCGATGTCGATCCGCGCCGTGCCGAGCTCGACACCCCGGAACCCGAAGTACGCGATCCCCTTCTTGCCGACAACGTGCAGGTCCGCCGCAACGTCCGAGGCAGCGAGGTAGTCGATCAACTCACGCGCCTTGCGGATCAGATTGACGTTGAACGCCCCGCACAGACCGCGATTGCTGGTGATCAGGACGACCGCAGCGCGGCGAATCCGCTCGGGCTGCCGGAGAAGCGGATCCAGCTCTGCCAGCTCCGGAGTGATAAGGTTCTCCACGACTGCAGCGAGTCGTTCCGCGTACGGACGGGCGTGCACGACGCGTTGCTGCGCCTTGCGGAGCTTCGACGTCGCGACCATTTCCATGGTCCGCGTGATCTTCCGCGTGCTCTGGACGGACTGCATCCGTCGCCCGATCTCTCTTGCCTTCGCCATCTACCCGTTACGCCTCGTTCCTCGTCACCCGCATCGTTACCCGGGACTCAGACGCCCGCCGCCGCTACCTGCTGGGCCGCCTCCGTCCGGAAGATCCGCTTGTGCTCCTCGATCGCCTTGCGAAGCCCCTTCTCCGTCTCTTCGGAGAGCACTCCCTCGTCACGGATCGCCGCTCCGATTCCCGGATGCGCCGCGCGCACGTACTCGAGGAAGCTCTTCTCCCACCCCAGGATGTGGTTCACATCGACATCGTCGAGAAAGCCCTGTGTGACAGCATAGATAACCATCACCTGGTCTTCGACGGCCATCGGTACGTACTGACCCTGCTTGAGGATCTCCACCGTCCGCTCACCGCGGGACAACTGCCGCTGGGTCGCAGCATCCAGATCCGACCCGAACTGGGCGAATGCTTCGAGTTCGCGGAACTGCGCCAGGTCGAGTCGCAAGCGGCCCGCCACCTTCTTCATCGCCTTGATCTGTGCGGCGCCGCCAACGCGTGACACCGAAATGCCGGCGTTTACGGCCGGCCGGACGCCCGAGTAGAACAGGTCGTTCTCGAGGAAGATCTGCCCGTCCGTGATCGAGATCACGTTGGTCGGAATGTAGGCCGATACGTCACCGGCCTGGGTTTGAATGATCGGCAGCGCCGTGAGAGATCCTCCTGGCTTTTCGATAGAACCGTGCCCTTTGATCACCTCGGCGTCTTCACTGATCTTCGCGGCGCGCTCGAGCAGGCGGCTGTGCAGGTAGAAAACGTCACCCGGGTAGGCCTCGCGACCCGGAGGACGTCGGAGCACCAGTGAGATCTCCCGATACGCATCAGCCTGCTTTGACAGGTCATCGAAGATCACGAGAGTGTGCCGGCCCTCCCGGTACATGAAGTACTCGGCCATTGCGCAGCCGGAGTAGGGCGCTATGTACTGAAGCGTGGCCGGATCGGAGGCGTTCGCCGCGACCACGATCGTGTAGTCCATCGCGCCCTCTTGCTCCAGCCGCGCGATGACGGAAGCGACCGTCGAGGCTTTCTGCCCCACGGCGACGTAGACGCAGACGACGTCTCCGCCGCGCTGGTTGATGATCGTGTCGATCGCGATCGCCGTCTTTCCCGTGCGGCGATCACCGATGATCAGCTCGCGCTGCCCGCGGCCGATCGGAATCATCGAATCGATCGCTTTCAGCCCTGTCTGCAACGGCTGGTTGACCGGCTGTCGATACACGATTCCCGGCGCCTTGCGATCGACAACCATCGTTCCGGTCGCCTTGATCGAGCCTTTCCCGTCCAGTGGCTCGCCGAGCGGGTTGACGACCCGTCCGAGGAATTCGGGGCCGACCGGCACTTCCAGCACACGACCCGTACAGCGGACCGTGTCGCCTTCCTTGAGCGCGAGGTAGTCGCCCATGACCACCGCCCCGATGTTGTCCTCTTCGAGATTCAGCGCCAGAGCGGTGACGAGCTCACCGGTCTCCGAGGACTCGATCTCGAGCATCTCGTTCGCCACGGCCGAAGACAGCCCCCAGATCCGGGCCACACCGTCCTTCACCTCGAGGACTTCGCCGACCTCCTCCATGCGGAGATCTTCCTCGTAGTGGTCGATTTGCTCGAGCAGCGCCTTCTTGATCTCGCCAGCGCGGAGCGTTGCATCAGACGTCGCCATATTCCCTGTATTCCTGCCGTTGGGTTATCGGGGCCCGTCGGAATGTCGAGCTGTCCCGGAAGCCTCTACATCTTCGAGAAGGGCGCGTCGCATCAATTGCAGCCTGCGACGCACCGATCCATCCAGCACCCTGTCCTTCACCCGGACCACGAGACCGCCGATGATCTCTTCGTCGGTCCGGAACTCGGCCGCCACTTCACCGTCCAGGAACCCGGACAACGCGGCCTCCAGCTCAGCCTGGAATTCCGCATCGGGCTCGAACGGAAGCGTCACGCTGGCGTGAACCCGTCCCGTGCGCTCGTTCAGCAGTTCGCGGTAGGCCTCTTCCATGAGCGGAAGCAGTCCCTGTCGCCGCTTGTCGAGCACGACCATCAGAAACGTGACGAACGGCTCCGGATACCGATCGCCCAGTACCGACCGGAGCATGCGCTTCTTCTCATCCGGCTCGATACGGGGTGTATTCAGAAACGAGCGGAACGCGGAACTCTCCCGGTAGAGGGACGCGATCTCTCCAAGCATCACGAGCCACTCCTCTTCCGCTCCACCCCGCTCGGCGAGCGCGAACAGGGTATCGGCGTAGTTCCGCGCGACCGAATGGCGGCTCACTCGAGACCAGCCACGTACTCGCGGATGAGCCGGCGATTGCCCTCGTCGTCGAGTCGCTCACGGACCAGACGCTCAGCCGCGGCGAGCGCGAGATCCACGGATTCCTGCCGCACGGTGGCGAACATGTCCTCGCGTTCCCGAGCCATCTCCTTGCGCGCCTTTTCGAGCATCTGTTCATGCTCCTGGCGAGCCTGAGCGAGGATATCCTCGCGGAGCCGCTCACCGGCAATCCGGCCCTGGGCAAGGATCTCCTTCGACTCGCGCCGCGCCTCGTCCAGCTGACGCTGGTGCTCGTCGAGCAGGCGTCGCGCCTCCTCCCGGTCGGCCCGTGCCGAATCGATGGCATCCTGGATCCGGGACTGCCGCTGCTCAAGGCCACTCGCGATCGCGGGAAACGCCTTCCACGAGAGTACACCGAGCGTCAACAGAAACAGGACCCAGGTCCATATCATCAGACCCGGGTTCAGGGAGAAGATGCCGGAGCCGCCCTCGGCCGCGAGAGCCGCATCGGGAAGGGTGGCGATCAGCGCAATCGCACCCGGAATTCGGCGTGTCAGCATACCTCTCTGGCCAACCCTTCTTACTTGATGAAGCCGGCGATCACGAGCCCGAACAGCGCGGCACCCTCGATGAGCGCGGCGAGGATGATCGAGCCGGTCTGGATCTGCGCGGCAGCCTCTGGCTGACGAGCCATGGCATCGGCCATCTGGCCGCCGATACGACCGATGCCGATTCCGGCGCCGATCACGACACCGGCGGCGCCAAGAACGGCCATTCCGGCACCGATGTCGCCGATCCCGCTGTCCTGAAGCACCCCTCGCGTCAATGCGCGTGCCGGATGAGGCCGATGAACACCGCCGTCAGAGCGGTGAATATGTAGGCCTGAAGAAAGGCCACGAAAATCTCGAGGAACATCACGAACAGGCCCAGGAGGAGCGATCCGCTGATAGCGGCGATTCCCGTCGCCTTCGTGAAGCTCCCATATGTCAGGATCAGGCCGAGCAACGCGAGGATCACGAAGTGCCCGGCGGTCATATTGGCAAACAGTCGAACGGCGAGCGCGAACGGCTTCGCCAACTTCCCGATCAGCTCGACCGGCGTCATGATGATCAGCATCACTACCCGCATCACCGGATGGAGCCCGGCTGGAGCGTAGAAGATCGTTCCCAGCCAGCCCTTGAAGCCCAGCTCCGACATGCCCGACGCTTCGACCACCGCCAGCGAAATCAATGCGAGTGCCGCAGTGACCATGATGTTGGAGGTCGCGGTGGCCCCGAACGGGACGAGCCCGAGCAGGTTCGCGAACAGAATGAAGAAGAACAGCGTCACTACGTACGGGACGTATTTCTCGCCACCATGTCCGATGTTCGCCAGCGCGACGTCATCGCGCAGATAGACATAGAAGGATTCAAAAGCGTTCAGCAACCCGCCGGGAGCTTCCTCCCCCGGGTCGGTCCGGGAGGCTCGTCGGGCCGCAAACCACACGGTCAGGATCGTGAGGAGAGTGGCGATCCACAGAAAGACGACGTGCTTGGTCGGCGACATGTCGATCTCGAACCGGCCCACCTGAATCGGAGGGATTCTGGGCAGTTCGACCTTCACCGATCCGAATTCCAGCTCGTTCGAATCGACGATGTGGTGCATCATCGCCTCGGTGCCCCACTCCTCCGAGTGTTCGGAATCGATGGCGTGCTCGTCAGCGGCTGGGGCATGGTCCTGGGTGTCCTGGGCGTGCGCGTCGTCTGACGACGTCTCGCCGTGATCCTGGGGGAAGATGGCATTACCGACGGTCACCACGGGTGGCGCCGCGACCGCCGTGACCGCGACAGGTGGAGCAGCCGCCAACATCACCAACAAGAGTGGAACGAGCATCGTCCCCTTCATAGATCTTCAGTCCCGGGAATCGCCCCGCGCGTCACGACGGCCAGCCACACGGCCTCGAGCAACAGGAACGTCACCAGAGCGAACGCATAAGCCACCACGGCCTCGCTACCTCGACCCGACAGAGCCGAAACGGCCCACAGCGCGGCCAAACCACCGAACCGCGCCGCCATACCGGCCACCCACGGAACGACTGCAGGTCGTCCGGCTTCCAGCGCTCCGGCGAGAGGCCAGAAACTGGCCGCCTGTACGGCCCAGCCGAAAACCAGTCCGACGGCCACCGATTTCGCATCGGCACCACCGCTCGTCGCCGCGACTCCCCCGGCGAGCGCCAGAATCCCGGTCAACGCGACGTAGGCCGTCCGGTGTGTCTGTCTCACCGCTTGGCCTCGATTCCGTCAGTCGTCGCCGGTTTCAGCCTCGGAATCATCCTGCCGCGGCTCGAGCACCAGCTCCCTGTACATCACGTAGAAGCCGGCTGAGAACCCGACGAATGTCCCGAGTAAGACGAAAAGCGGCCCCGTATGGAGCCGCTCATCGGCCAGAGAACCCAACCACGCGAATAGCGCCGTGGACAGGCCAAGAGTCAGTCCGTGCCCGCTGTAGCGACCCAACTGGGTCAGAGTGCGCTTCTGGCGCTCCTCCGATTGCTGCACCAAGCTCGACTCCCGGTGACGGCCGCCGCGACTATACCCGCTTGTG
>JBDGUY010000198.1:0-3762 GCA_039585935.1 Gemmatimonadota bacterium | reverse complement strand
CGACCACGAGGTCGCTGAGTACTGGCGGGAGAACTACGATCTGCGCCACATCCTCGAGCGCGACTGGGCTAAGCTGGGGCCGAAGCTGGAGGGGAAGCTCCACATCTACGTCGGCGACATGGACAACTATTACCTCAACAATGCGGTCTACCTGATGGAGGAGTTCCTCGAGAGCACCAGCGACCCGTACTACGGTGGTGAGGTGGACTACGGAGATCGGTTCGAACACTGCTGGAACGGAGACCACGACAACGGCAACCACATCTCGCGGCTCCGCTACAACACGATGTATGTCCCCAAGATCCTGGAGCGGATCGAAAAAGCCGCCCCGCCGGGCTCAGACCTCACGAGCTGGCGGCACTGAGGCGGAGGAGCCGAGGGTGGAGTTGGAGGCAGGCCGAACCTTGCGCACTCCGCCGGCCGTCCTTGCAGCGATCCTTCTGACGGCTGGTCCGCTGATTCACGCCGCGCGTGCGCAGGAGATACCGGGCGCCGACACCGAGGCGGCCGGCCATATGAAAGCGGACCACCTGGCCTATGTCCTGGCGAACGCGGACACGCTGATAAACCAGTGGCGTTCCGCGTGGAGCTCTGAGGCCCCTGACCGTATTGCCGCCCTGTATGCACAAGACGCGCTGTTGATCCCGAGCGGCGGCGTGCCGATCCTGGGCCGGGAGGCGATCGGTCGCTACTTCGAGGAAGTGCTGCAACCCTCTGGCGACATCGGGATCAGCCTCGGCGACGTCGGCGTCGGGGAAGAGATCGCCTATCTGTTTGGCGACTATCGCTTTGTCGACACCTCCGACGACGCTGCGGCACAAGTATATGGACGCCACGTCACGATCCCGATGCGATATGGTCGGGATTGGCGGATCCGGGCTCAGCTTCTACTTCCCGCGCCGAAGAGCCAGCGCCTTTCCCCTGGAGCTGCAACGGCGGCGAACCTGGAACCGGTGGCTCCCGACCGCCTCGGGCCAAGGACGGGACAGGCCGGCCGCTCTCGCACGGGTTTTCTTCGGCGCGCATTCAGCACCACGAGCGCCGTGCTCGCGACGTGGAGAGAATCCTGGCGGCGCGATGACGTGGAAACGGCTGTCGAGGCTTTTGCCCAGGAAGGCTTGCTGATTCTGCCCGGGGAAGAGCCCAGGTTGGGGCGAGCCGCGATCCGTTCGCGGCTGAGCGATCTCCTGCCTGCAATCGGAGCGCTGCACGGTACAATCCTCGACTTCGACGCCAGCGGTGGAATGTCATACGCCTACGGGCGGTACTTCTGCCAGTGTCGGCGCGATCAGGGGGGCGACGTATTGGGACACTACTTGTCCGTGCTGAGCTCTGAGGGCTCGGAATGGCGCATCCGGGCCCTCGTCCTCTGGATCGATATGGCCGAAGGCGACGCCGCCACGCAATGAGGACAAGGCAGGGTGGCAGCCTTCTCCTCGGTTGACGAAGCGCGAGCGACGCCCGGCCAGCGAACGGCCGGGCCGGTGGGTCCTTCCTACGCCAGCCCGTTGGCTCAGCGCCGGCGATCTAGGCTGGCCACAGCCAGCCGAACACGCCGGCGGTCAGAAGTGCGTAAACAAACCCATCGATGACCGACTTGATCGTCGAGCTCCAGGCCCGATGGTACCAGATCGAGCTCTGCAAGAGCGCCAGCGAGTACCCCACGAACGCCGTCGAGCCCACGAAGCGGAACACCGCCAGATAATGGGCTCCCGGGCCCAGAGCCCGGCCCGCGATGTAGGCAGCGAATATCCCGACGATGATCGAGTAGAGGAACCAGAGCGCGAGGCTCGGGCCCATCGATGGCGGACCGTTCTTCATCACCGTCATCATGGCGACAGGGCCCTTTTTCATCTTCTCGATGAACTCCGGCGTTCCCATCTCTTTGTGGCTGCCTGGACAGGGGATGACGTAGTCGCCGGGTTGGATGTCGAACCCACGAAGCGCGTCCATGACCGCGTCTTCGGACGGAACCTTGCCGAAATCGCTGTTATGGTAGCGGAGCACCATGTGGATGATCGAGCTGGCAGCGAAGACGAACACCGCCGCAATCAGAATCGGGATCCACAGCGACATCACCGGAACCATAGCCCACTCCTCGCGTTGTGCGCGGAACACGCCCGCGCTTCCCGACGGTCTGGTGGTCTGCAGAGTGCTATGCTCTGCGAGCGTCCCACCACGGTCAGCCGCCGGGCGACGTCCCGCAAGATGGTCAGCCCAGGATGTCGGCCACGATCTTCAGGTGGTGGGCGTTGTGGACGCTCATGAAACGCACCGCGTCGCGCTTGGTCAGCATCCCGAGCGCGAAGTGACGAAACCAGCAGCGATCGCCCACCGGCGGAAGCCGGTCCAGCCGCGCCTCGGATTCGCCTAGAATCTCCTCCAGGACGCGGCTACTGACGTCGCGGGTCGGAATCGCGACATCGGGCGCCTGAGCGAGGCCCCGTGGGATCGTGCCCGATTCCAGGATCATCGACGCTCTTGGGCCGGGTTCTCGAGCGGGAGCCGGTTCATCGCACTCGATCAGAGTCCCCGCGATCGTACTCATCGCCAGGCCGCAATGGTGAACGTGCATGCCCACGGACCATCCGGAGACGTCTGCCGAGGCTGCGTCTCTCTGCGCAATGAGCCCACGAAGCTCGTCAATCTGTGCTTGGATCTCCTCGTAGGGTCCCTCAATTTCGCCCATCATCGAATAGTCGGCCACACTGCACGCGGCGGCCAGACCGGGCGATTCCCCACACGGAGAATCGGCGATTGCCCGCTACCGTGATACGGGCAGGCAAGTAGCATCCTTCGGCAGGGTCGTGAAGGGAGGTGCATCAATGAGATCAGCTATGAGATCAGCGCGGCTCCGCGTGTTCTGCGTCCTCTCCCTCCAATTCGGGGGAGGCTTCGTCCTTTCGTCGTGCTCCAAGTCCGTCACGGTCGAGCATGAGGAGGCTCTCGATCAGCGCGTGGTCCGCACGTCCGAAAACGTCATATCGGTGAGCAAGTCCTTGTGCGAACACAGGTTGACGCTGGACGCGGCGCGGCTCGAGGGCACGACGCCGCCGGAATACGGGCTCGTGTTGGGCATCAGCGGATCGGTGTGGGTGAGGCCGGCGAAGCTGACCGTGACGGCCGATGGCGAGGCCTGGAGCTCGTTGGAGTCCACGACGACCGAGTTCGGGGGCGCCTGTCCCGAGCAAAGCTCGGTTCAGATGAAATTCGGCGTGGCCGCGCAGGGCGGCTGTGTGTTCAGGGAATCATACTGGTATGCGGTCTCGGTGGAGCTCCTCCGACGACTCGCGACCGCAAGCAACGCGGTCGTTCGAGTCGACGGTCTCGCCGGCCATGTCGAGAGGCAGTTCTCCCCGGAGAACATCTCAAAGTTCAGGGAGTTCATCGCGGCCCATGTCCCGGCCGCCGACAGCCTCGCGCCGCCGGTGCCGGGCAACTGAGCATGGTCTATGGCCGGTCTTGCCGCCCGACGCCGTCTCGCCTAAGTAGGGGGGCCTCGAAGTCTACTTGACCGAGACTCAAGACTGGAGCGTACCCGATGAAATTCCTGCTAAACTGGCGGGTCCACGAGGACAAGCGTCACGAAGCCTTGAAGGCCTTCTCCGCGATGACCGCCGAGGACGATAGGGCGGACATCGGCGCTAACCTCACGCTGATCGGCCGGTGGCATGATCTCGTGGCTCTCGAAGGCATGGCGATCTGTGAAACTGACGATCCGACCGCCGTCTCGAACTGGATCCTCAACTGGAACCACATCAT
>JBDGUY010000197.1:0-4569 GCA_039585935.1 Gemmatimonadota bacterium | reverse complement strand
ATCTTCCGTCGCAGCGTGCCCCTCACCCAGCGCAGCCTGGTGATCCTGGCGATAGCCGTGGGTCTGGGCCTGGGCGTCGAGCTGAGGCCGGAGGCGCTTCAGCACCTCCCGGAGAGCGTCCGCAACTTCATCGGCACGGGGCTGATCACCGGCGGGCTCTCCGCCCTCCTGCTGAACGCCATCCTTCCAGACGCGGCGCCCGACGAGTAGGGGCAGCGGCCGAGCATCACCGTCAGGCCAGCGCGCCGGGACGCTCAGGCTGGCGACGGCGCCGGAGCGTCAGGCAGGCGGCACCGGGACGAAGGGCACCATCTCCACATCTCCGTCTTCCACCAGCACCGCCGTGCTCTCGGGGATCTGCACCCAGTGGTCCGACAGATCCGTCAGCGGCTCCGATACGACGACACGGGCGTCATCGGAGAAACGCTGGGTCGAGGGATCGAGCTCGTGCAGCGCCTCCATGCTCATGCTGTGATACAGCGTGTACGACCTTCCCTCGGAGGAGTAGCGAAACGCGTAGATGCGTCGACCATCGGTGATGCCCACGGTCATCTGCATCGGATGCTCGATCCCGCGACGCTCTCCGATCGCCTCCACGAGACCCACCGTCCGCTCCATCGCTCCAACGGGATCTTCCTCCAACCCGAACGTCCAGGCCAGGTAGAACATGATCTCGGAGTCCGTCGTCCCCTCGATCTCGGGGAAGAGGGCGGGCTCGACCTCCAGCACGACCTCCCGCTTGATGTCGTGGAAGCCGCGGATCTCGCCGTTGTGCATGAACAGCCACGAGCCGTGCTGGAAGGGATGGCTGTTGCTGCGCTGGATGGGCGTCCCGGTCGTCGCCCTGACGTGAGCCACGAAGAGCGGAGAAGAGAGGTGGGCCGCCATGCTGAGGAGGTTCGAGTCGTTCCAGGCCGGCCTCACAGACTTGTAGAGTCCCGGGGTCTCCGCGTCCCCGTACCAGCCCACGCCGAACCCGTCTCCGTTCGTGGTCGTGCCGCCGCGGGCCTGGAGGCTTTGCTCGATCAAGGACCGTTCAGGCTTGAGCAGCAACTCTTCCAGGTGGATCGATTCTCCCGAGTATGCGAGCCATCGACACATTTGAGTTCATCCCTTCAGGTGCAGGTCGGTTCTCTTCGGCTCCTCACGCATTAGCGATCTCCGATTCGCTATGCAACCCGGCGTGTCGGCTGGCTCCCGCGTGGCTCCCGTATCTCGGCTTATTTGATACGGGGCGGTTCCGGAGATAGGATCCGGCCGGCGCAAAAGCACCGGGCCCACGGTGCCCGCGAGCGACTAAAGGGGGGATGGGGATGATACGTAGACGCACGCTATTGTTGGTCGGCTTGTTCACCCTGGCCTGGGGGGCTTCTGCTTCCGCTCAGGTCGTAGAGCTCATCGTTCCGCAAATCGGCGTCACCTTCGTCAACTACTCGGGAGACGACATCGACTCCGACACCGGGATCGGGTTCGAGGCCGGAGGAAAGGTCCGCGCCGGTGGCCGCTTGTACATCGAGGCGGGCTTCTTCTGGTCCACCGCCGGGGCGGACGTCACGATCCCCGCTGGCGGAGCCACGACGGATGATCTTCGAATCCAGGATGTCAGCTTTCCGATCGCCATCGGCTTCAAGCTGATCAAGACCCGGCCGCTGGCCCTTCGGCTCTTCGGCGGGGTCGCGCCGTCTTTCCCGACAGGCGTCTCGGACAACGACTTCGGCATCGTCAAGGAGGAGCTGAAGGGCACGCTGTGGTCGGGCCGGGCCGGATTGGGTTTCGACTTCGTGGTCTTGTCGTTCGATGCGGGCTACGACTTCGGTCTGGGGAACATCTTCGAGGTGGGCGCCGAGAGCGTGAAGAGGAACGAGTGGTTCATCGAGCTGGGAGCGCGGTTCGGGTTTTGAGCCGGCCCGTTGCGCCGGGGGTGGTGGCGCCCGCGTGGGATGAGCGCCAAACTGCACGCAGATGAGAACTCAACAGCAAAGGAGATAGAATTGCCTAAACTACGGAACCTCTTCCTGGGCCTGGCGCTCGGGACCGGCCTGCTGGCAGCGAGCGCCACGCTCGACGCGCAGGAATCGCCTGTCCTGGACCGCATCGTCCAGAGCGGGACACTTCGAGTTGGGATGTCGGCCAGCCAGCCTCCGTTCAACGTGCGCGGCCGCGGCGGCCAGATGCTCGGTCTCGAGGTGGACCTCGCCAACCTGATCGCCGGGGCGATGGGCGTGGAGCTCGAGATCGTGAACCGCCCGTTCGGGGAGCTGCTCGGCGCGATGGGGGACGGGGCGGTCGACATAGTCATGTCGGGCATGGCGATCACGCCGAAGCGTGCGCAGACATCGGCGTTCGTCGGGCCGTACATGCTCTCGGGCAAGTCGATCCTCACGAAGTCCACGACACTGGCTGCGGCGAGCAACACGGAGGACCTCAACACGCCCGAGATCCGGCTGGCGGCCTTGTCGAACTCGACGAGTCAGGAGTTCGCCGAGAGGTACACGCCCAACGCGCAGCTGATCACCGTATCGGATTACGACGAGGCCGTGAACATGCTCATGGCGGATGCGATCGATGCGCTCGTGGCGGACATGCCGATCTGCTTGCTCTCTCTGATGCGCTTCCCGAACGACGGCCTGGCCACGTTGCGGGAGCCGCTCACGATCGAGCCCATCGGTATCGCCCTCCCGGGCAACGACCCGATGTTCCGCGGCCTCATGGACAACTATCTCGATGCGTTCGAGAAGACGGGGATCCTCGAGCAGCTGCGGAAGAAGTGGCTGGAGGACGGCGCCTGGATCGCCGCGCTTCCCTGAGCCGCTAGCCTCGAGCTCCTCATCGACACCCTCGAGCGCGGGGAGTCCTCCTGGCGAGGATTCCCCGCGTAAGACTTTCCACCACAGGCGCATACGAGAACTTCCCGACTCCCTCAAAGCACCCGTCTGTGGCATCGTTGTGTCGCCGACAGATTCCGTCGTTCTCGCTTGGGCGCGTGCGGCGGTTTCAGAAGTGAATAGATCGTCGTAGATCACCCGGCGGGCGCGGCTCGAGCCTCGTCCGAACCGCGGGTGGGAAAGTCGAAACATCGTGGGTTCTGCGCGTGCGGCTTCAGCTGCGGCTGCCTACCTCTGCTCCGCGCTCCTTCTTTCCGCTCTCTCGGCCACCCCGCTCGGGGCCCAGGATGACCCGAGCGACCGACTCGGAACCTGGCTCCAGTACTTCGGGGACAGCCGGATCAGCGATCGTTTCAGCATCCATACGGAAGTGGAGTATTGGACGTGGGAGACTGTCTCCAATCCGCATGTGCTGATTCTCCGGCCGGCCGTCAACTTCCACCTGAACGACGGGCCGTTCTTCAGCCTGGGCTACACTTACGTGAAGAGCTGGCCGTTCGAAGAGGAGGGCATCGGCACCAAGCAGAACCACTTCTTCCAACAGCTCATCCTTCGAAGCCCCGTGTGGCGCGTCCGGCTCTACCACAGATATCGGTTCGAGGAGAGATGGATCCAGTTCGACGAGGCCGAAGAGACGGATTTCTCCACTCGGCTCAGGTACATGCTCAGGGCTTTCGACCAGGACCGGGTCTACGTGGCGCTGGCTTATCAGATCACCCGTAACATGTGCTTCCATACGGGTTTCCTCTGGCAGATCTTCCAGGACCGGACCTTCCGTCGGCTCCAGTTCGCGTTCTTCTTCAATCCGGATCTGCGCTGAGAGGTCGACCGGCCAGGCCGGATCGGATCGCGGTAGGCGCCTGGCGTCGAGCGATGGCGGAGTGAAGATTCCGGCACGCATTCTCCCGATGTCACGGGAATCAAGGTCTGGGCAGAAAGGGATTCGAGTGATCTACGATCGATGGGGCGCCCGCATTTTCATGGGCTCGCTGTTGCTGCTGGTCGCCCTGGCGGCCTCGCCGGGCACGGCGCAGGCCCAGGCGAAGTTCGCCGGTCGCGTTCAGGGTGGATATGGCTTCGGCGACGGATACGGCGGCACGGTCGGTGGCTCGGTCGGGGTCGAGTTCCCGCTCCTGTTCGGCCAGCCGGCCTTCGTCGGACCGTGGGCGATGTACAACTCCGGCGGGACGTTCCTGCGCGACGGCCTACTCTGGGACCAGGAGTCCACCTTCCTCGGCATCGAGGGTGGGGGGATGTTCCTGGAGAAGCCATTCATGATCCGAGGGTCCGGCAATATCGGGGCGGCGTTCATCACCACGAGGATCCCGGGCGAGGAGGAGATCAGCGAGACGAGGTTGGATCTGTCCGGCGGAGTGGCGTTCGGTTACCAGTTGGGGAATTGGTACGTAGCGGCTGAGCCCTACACCTTCCTCATCGTCGGATCCGACAACATGGGTGGTTCATTCAACCTGTTCCTCACCGTGGGCTTCCGGCCCGAAGTCAAGAAGAAGGAAGAGTAGATGGCCATTCGAGTTGTGGCACACCTGCAGGCTCATCCCGAGAAGGCGAGCGAGCTTCGAGAGCTGCTGGAGGGTCTCATCGTTCCGACCAGGCAGGAGGCCGGCTGCGTCAGCTACGAGATGCTCGAGAGCCTGGAGGATCCGGCCAAGTTCACCTTCGTCGA
>JBDGUY010000196.1:0-3776 GCA_039585935.1 Gemmatimonadota bacterium | reverse complement strand
AGCATATACCCCCCGGCGGAGACCGTCGCGTCGCAGACCCCCTGCGGCACGATGTACGAGCGCGACGCCCTGCCAAGAGGACAGGACGTCGCGCGCAGTGGGAGACGGGTTGTCTCCCCCTGGAGGTGAGCATGATGTACGCCTCGGTCGACACGGCGCTTTACTTCGTCGGCACCCTCGTCATCGCGATCGCGTTCGTGGCGATCATGGTCCTGTTCGCGGACTGCGCCTGGTGCGCCTGGCGCGATCGCTGGCAAGCGAAGCACCACCACTGACGCACCGGGTTCGCACGCGCCTGCGTCCGACTACGGCCGGACGTTCAGGTTGGTCCGGAATGCGTTGTCCGGGTCGTACTTCGCCTTGAGCTCCTGAAGTCGAGGATAGCTCGATCCGTATGCCGCCTGCACTCGTGCGGCATCCGTGGCCTCACTGACGAAGTTCATGTACACGCCGCCAGTCGAGTACGGCGCCGTCGCGTCGAAGAACGCGCGGGCCCAGTCGATGCACAGGCGGTCGTCCGACGCATCTTCCCACCGCGTGTGGACGTTGAGCACGTATGCCGCATCCCGGTGCGGATAGGCCGACGAATCGATCGGCAGCCGGGCAGCGGCCCCACCGACCTGGGCGATGAAGATCTCCGTCTGCGGTGTTGGAAGCGTCTCGACCGCTGACAGTACCTCGGCCAGAACGCCGTCCTCCAGCGATGCGAAGTTGTGCGACTTCCAGTAGTTGCGCGCTCCCGGGGTCAATAGCGGATCGAAAGCCTGCTGGAAGCCAGCGAAGGGAATCACTCCGACGTGCTCTCCGTGCGGACTCCCATGCGAACGCAGCGGCGCGAGGATTCGCTCCCCCTCTGCGGGGTCGCCAGCATACACGAACGCGAATACGACGACCCTGGTTCCATGCACCTCCTCCGGGAGGAAGGGCAGCGGTGGAGCGTCCCGGAGGACCATCCACAGCGTCATGTCATCGGAGCAGCTGCTGGTGAAATCCCGGTAGTAGCGCATCAGGTCCGGAGCGTCGGAGAACGGGTGAACGACGAGACCGCACAGGAGCTCCGGCCCGACTTCATACAGCCCGAACGTGAACGACGTGACGACTCCGAAGTTGCCACCACCTCCCCGCAGACCCCAGAACAGGTCCTCGTTCTCGGTCTCGCTGGCCGTGACCTTGTCGCCGCTCGCGGTGATGACGTCCGCCGAGAGCAGGCTGTCGATCGTCAGGCCGTGCTTTCGGCTGAGCCAGCCGAACCCGCCGCCCAGGGTCAAGCCCGCGATCCCGGTCGTGGAGTTGATCCCGACGGGCAGTGCCAGTCCGTGTTCGGCAGTCGCCGCGTCCACGTCGCCCAGCGTCGCGCCCGGCTGGACGATCGCCGTGGCGGAGACGGGATCCACCTCCACGTCTCGCATCTGCGACAGGTCGATCGTGAATCCGTCCTCCACCAGCGCGCTGCCGGCGATGTTGTGACCGGCTCCCCGGATCGAGAACAGCAGGTTGTTCGCCGAGGCGAAGCGAACACAACGTTGCACGTCGGCCGCGCTGGCGCAGCGAGCGATGAGGGCCGGGCGCGTCTCGATCATCGCGTTCCACACGGCTCTCACATCCTCGTAGTTCGCTGAAGACCGGGTGACCAGCGAGCCTCCGAGTCCCGAATCGAGTTCCTGCAGGGAGACTCCGCTGAGCTCGGTGGTGCCGCCGTCCCTCGTCGCGATGCTTACGCTGTCCATGGATCTCCTCATCGTTCTTGGCCTGAATTCTCCAGGTCACTCTGGCAGCTTCGGGGGACTGTTCCCTGGCTGCTCTGGCTGATCGTATCTGACACCGTACACAAACAGGTGCGAAAACCGAACCCCGGTTGTGAGAGGGGGGGCGGGCGGGGGCCGAATTCGAGAACCGCGTTTGCATCGACAGGGGCGTCGTCCATCTTGTTTCCTTCGCGCGTGACCTGCCTTGAGATCTGGAGCCCAGCCTTGTCACCCAACCGCCTGGCGAACGAACAGAGTCCATACCTGCTTCAGCACGCCGACAACCCGGTCGACTGGTATCCGTGGGGCGAAGAAGCGTTCAACACCGCCCGGGAGCTCGATCGGTCCATCTTCCTGTCGATCGGCTATGCGACCTGTCACTGGTGTCACGTGATGGAACACGAGTCGTTCGAGGACGAGGAGGTCGCCCGCCTGATGAACGAGACGTTCGTCAACGTGAAGGTGGACCGGGAGGAGCGGCCCGACATCGACGGCATCTACATGACGGTCGCACAAATGGCGACCGGACAGGGCGGCTGGCCTCTCACGATCGTCATGACCCCGGACCGACTGCCGTTCTTCAGCGGGACCTATTTCCCGCGCGAAAGCCGGTTCGGCCGTCCGGGGATGCTGGATCTGGTGCCGCGGATTCGGGAGTTGTGGGAGAACCGGCGGGCTGACCTGCTGACAGCGGCCCAAGAGACGCACGACCGGCTGCAGTCGCTGGCTCAGGCCGACCTCAGCGGCCGGGCGCTCGATGCGGAAGCCCTGTCGCGGGGGTTCCAGGAGCTGGAGCTCGAGTACGACCGGGAACACGGGGGATTCGGTCGGGCGCCGAAGTTCCCCACTCCACATCGGCTCCTGTTCCTGTTGCGATTCTGGCGCCGGACCGGCGTCGATCTGGCGCTCGACATGGTCGAGAACACCCTCGACGCCCTACGGGCCGGCGGGATCTTCGACCAGTTGGGTTACGGCTTTCACCGCTACTCGACGGACGACCGGTGGCTGCTTCCGCATTTCGAGAAGATGCTGTACGACCAGGCGCTACTGGTCATGGCGTACGTCGAGGCGTACCAGGCATCGGGAGATATGCGTCACGGCACGGTCGCGCAGCAGGTGCTGGAATACGTGCTGCGGGACATGATCGCGCCGAGCGGCGGATTCTACTCCGCCGAGGACGCGGACAGCGAGGGAGAGGAAGGGAAGTTCTACGTCTGGACGGACGAGGAGCTGCGGCAGGTGCTCGGAGAGTCGGACGCGCGCCTCGCCGCCGCCGTCTGGGGGATCCGGCCGGGAGGAAACTTCGTGGATGAGGCCACGGGAGATCGACCGGGCACCAGCATTCCACACCTCGCGATGCCGCTCGCGGAAAGAGCAGTCGAACTCGGCCTCGAGCCGTCGGACCTCGAAGGTCGTGTCGAATCGGCGCGGGTACGTCTGCTCGATCACCGGAACCGGCGGATTCGTCCGCTGCTGGACGACAAGATCCTCACCGACTGGAACGGTCTGATGATCGCCGCGCTCGCGAAAGCCGGCAAAGCCCTGGACGAGCCCGAGTACGTCGAGTCGGCAAACCGCGCGGCAGAATTCCTGTGGACGAACATGCAGACCGATGGACGCCTGCTTCACCGTTTCCGGAATGGAGACGCCGACATCGAGGCCAACCTCGACGACTACGCGTTCTTCGCATGGGCCGAGATCGAACTGCACCAGGCGACGCAGGATCCCGAACATCTGCGCCGGGCGATCGTGCTGACCGACGCGATGCTCGAGCGATTTCGTGACGACGCATCCGGGGGGCTGTTTTTCAGCCCGGCGGGCAGGCAGGATCTCATCGTCCGGCAGCGGGAGGTGTACGACGGGGCCGTACCGTCGGGGAACTCCGTCGCCCTGTCGAACCTGCTGCGCCTCGCGCGACTGACCGCCGAGCCGCGCTACGAGCGCGCCGCAGGAGAGATCTCGCGAGCCTTTTCCCGCACGGTGGGCAGCCATCCCTCTGCGTTCAGCATGTTCCTGTGCGGCCTGGAGCTG
>JBDGUY010000195.1:0-3871 GCA_039585935.1 Gemmatimonadota bacterium | reverse complement strand
TCGGTCTCGCGCAACAGATACTCTGTATCGCGTCGGTGCCCGGGGCCCTCGCCAACGATCACCTCGGCGGCCCCTGCCCGGCGGAATGCCTCGATCGCTCCATGAAGTACGAGCGGGTGCGTGTTGATCACTCCGGCCTGATCTACTTCCACGAAATTCGGCTTGAGCAGCACTCTACGGTCCCGGACCCGGAGTTCGGGGAACATGGCGAGCCCGCGCGCCACCAGGTCGGGAAGTTGATCCCCGTAGGCCGCGGCGGTCAGAATCGCCACCGGTGAACGATCGGGTTTCACGTAGGCGGACGGGTCCCACGCTGGACCCGGTTCCTGCGGCCCCCGGCAGCCTGTGAGACCGAGCGCAACCGTCGCCGCGCTCGTTACCCGGACAAACTCGCGTCGATCAGCCATGCCCCGCCCGTTCGCATTCGCTGCGGTTTCTACCGGCGGCTCCGATCCTGTCGCCGCGGGCCGCCATCAATGACAGGGCCAGAGTGCGCGTCGTGGGCGGCAGAAACGGGTCAGTCCACTCCTCGACGAGCCTCCGGCGCAGTGCCTCGGCGTCCTGCCCGAAGCGCTCGAATGTCAGGATTCCCAACGCCGTTGTCAGGCGCGAGACCGGGCTCTCGAGCATTCTGTGCAGAGCTGCCAGGCCCTCCGCTACGGCTTCATCCGGCCGGTCCGGACCGAGCGCGAGGAGGGCGAAAGCCGTCGTATCCGGATACGGCCACAGGTCTTCCTCGTGCGACCGACCGAGTCCGTGGTTCCAGCCGCCGGCCGGACAGGTCCGATCCAGCAGCATCGACTCGCCTTCAGCTATCGCTACTGTCACGCTCGACCTCGGGAGCCGATCGCCGAGGGATCGAAACGCGATCAGCGCAATCGACGTCGGCTCTACCCAACCCCACATTCCCTCCATCCACGGCCAGCCACGGAGCCGCATGTCAATCTCGAGCGGATTGCGGTCGGGATTCAGGCGCAGCCACAGGCGGGTTCGCCAAGAGGCGCGCTTGCCTGGATGCTGGAGAAGCCAGGTCCCGCCGGCAACGGCTCGATCGAGTAGCTCAGGCTCAGGGCAGGCAGCCAGGGCGAGAGCGGCGACACCCGTGCTGGCACCGGGCTCCGGAACGCGCTCAGATCCCGGCCAGGCCCCGTTCTGACGCTGCCGGAGAGCCAGCCAGCTCACGGCCCGGCCCCGTGCTTCGGCCACACTGAGTTCGGATGCGGGATCACGAAAGACCGATTCGAGCGCCCGGAGAGCCCAAGAAGTCGGCTCTGTGGCAGAAACTCCTTGCTCCGAGGTGGCCCAGCCCCCGTCGGCGTTCTGCCGATCGATCAGGCGTCCCGCCAGCCCCTTCGCGAACTCGTTTCCCTTCACTCGAATCCCCCGTTAATCCACGATCACCCGGCTCTCTTGGCCGGAAACCGACCGATTCGTACCATGAACAGGGTCAGGAATCGGATACGGTATCCCGAGATCATACAGTGAGGAGCAGGGTTCGGACCATGAGATACAAGCTGCTGGGGCGTAGCGGACTCCGGGTTTCCGAGCTCGCGCTGGGGACCATGACCTTCGGGGAGGAGTGGGGATGGGGAGCCTCGGAGCCGGAATCGAGGCGTATGTTCGACGCCTACGCCGAAGCCGGTGGAAACTTCCTCGACACCGCGAATCGCTACACGGAGGGCACCAGCGAGCGTTACCTCGGTGACTTCATAGCCGCCGACAGGGACCACTGGGTCGTAGCGACCAAGTATACGCTCTGGACCCGGCGCGATGACCCGAATTTCAGCGGCAATCACCGAAAGAACATGATCCAGGCCTGCGAGGCCAGCCTCAAGCGCCTGGGCTCCGATTACATCGACCTGTACTGGGTCCACGCATGGGACTTCACCACACCGATCGAGGAGGTGATGCGCGGGCTCGATGATCTCGTGAGCGCGGGCAAGGTGCTGTACGTAGGGATCTCGGACACGCCGGCCTGGATCGTCTCCCGCGCCAACACGATTGCGGACTTTCGCGGTTGGTCGCCGTTCGTCGGGCTACAGATCCGCTACTCGCTGATCGACCGCACGGCGGAAGCGGACCTGCTGCCCATGGCCCGAGCCCTCGATCTCGCTGTAACTCCGTGGAGCGTCCTCGGGGCGGGTGTCCTGACGGGCAAGTACAGTGGTGGAAAACAACCCGCGGATGGACGGGCGAAGGCCGGCGCCGCGACCCGCGAGAGAAACCTCGAGATCGCAGAGAGTGTCGTGAGCGTCGCCGAGGAGATCGGTTGCACGCCGTCACAGGTCGCAATCGCCTGGGTGCGACAGCAGGACGCGCTGGTCATTCCACTGATCGGAGCTCGAAATCTTCCACAGCTCTCGGACAATCTCGGCGCGCTCGATATCCGGCTGACCGACGACCAGCTCGCCACGCTGGACCAGGTGAGCCGGGTCGACCTCGGATTTCCGCACAACTTCGTGACCGATCCCAACATTCTGGACCTCGTGAGCGGTGGGAGCTGGGAGCGACTCGACAACCACCGGAGAGGACGTTGAATTCTGGCATGGCCCTGGTCGAGGCCTACCTGAGAGTAAACGGCTACCTGGTGCTGGACGAGATGCCAATCGTCCTCCCGGAGGGGACGGGGGGATACCGGACCCATACGGATCTGGACATCGTGGCAGTCCGATTCCCCTGTGTGCGAATGGGACATCCCGATGCGGAAGGTCGAATTGCAGACCCGATTCAGACCGACCCGAAGCTCGATGTTCCCGGGGGAGCGATCGACGTGATCATCGGGGAGGTCAAGGAGGGTCGGGCACACCTGAACCGGGCCATCCGCTCCCCGGAAACGCTGCGTCTAGGCCTGGCCAGGGTCGGGGTGTGCGACGAACAGGAAATGGACTCGGCGGCGGAAGCCCTCTCGGAGCAGGCTGTCGTCAGGCTCGAGAGCAGCAGCCCGATCCGGCAGGTTCGGCTGATCGCCTTCGGCATAGGAACCAGCCGGAAGACGCAAACTCACTACGTCATATCGCTTAAGGACGCCTGGGAGTTCATCGACACGCTGATCGAACGAGAACACGAGTTGCTCCTGCCCGCGACTTTTTCGGATCCGGTCCTCGGACTCCTGCACCTGGCGCAGAAACTCCGCTGATGCACATGGGGCGGAGCCGCATCGCGGCGCCGCCCCTGAGTCGTCTCGAGCCCCGCCCGAACGAGCGGGGCTCCCTGCCAGCTGTCCGGCCCTGCCGATCGAGCCTAGCTGTCCATCCGGTCCTGAATGGCCTCCGCCGCGTCCTTCACGGCGCCCTGCAGTCCCTTCAGTTTGAAGGCGAGGACGACCTGCAGGATTCCGAACAGCGTCAAGAACATCCCGATCAGCCATACGATTCCAGCTGCCCCGACGCCTGGACGCAAGAACACGAGGATCCCGAACAGAATCGCGAGGACACCTCCCACGAACAGCACCCATTCTCCCTCGACGTCCTTCCGGATACTCCAACCTGCCATGATCTGGAAGATGCCGCTGAAGATGGCCCAGAGGCCGATCACCATCACTAACGCCCCGGCAGCATAGACCGGAAATGCGATCGCAACCACGCCTGCGACCATGCTAACGACACCAGCCAGTGCATACCAGAACCAGTTGCCCAGCCTTCTCCCGAACACGATCATGGTCGCACCGTCGATGATCGCGTACACGCCGAAGACGAATACGAGAGAAATGGCCATTCTAACAGGCCAGACGAAACACGCGATTCCGAACAGGATCGCTGCGATACCGCGAACCAGGATCCACCACCATCGCTTAGTGAGGAGATCGAGCATGGGTCCTCCCTGTCAGGGTCGGGGCACAATCACCGGCAGTCAGTCGGCAACTGCGGATAGG
>JBDGUY010000194.1:0-3887 GCA_039585935.1 Gemmatimonadota bacterium | reverse complement strand
CGCACCGGGGCAGCGTGTGGTCGTACGATTTCACGGTGACGCGCACGCACGACGGGCGGGCGGTTCGGATGCTGACGGTGCTGGACGAGTACACGAGGGAGTGCCTGGCGATCGACATTCGTACCCCGGCGGCGTTCCCAAGTCCGTTCCCAGAGCCTCCTGCTCGCGCGCCATGCGTTCACGTAACTCCATGCCGGGGGCGGGATTCGAACCCGCACGGGGCTAACGCCCCAGGGGATTTTAAGTCCCCTGCGTCTGCCATTTCGCCACCCCGGCCACAACGGGACTCCTGTACACGGGCACACCGTGCACCCGGTTCGAGACAGTATACATCCCGGCGGGCCAGCCAGGCACGCGAGATCCAGCCCAGCCGCGATGCCGAACACGAATCTACCACCTTGCTTCACCCTTACCGGTCGTTGACCTTGCGAGCATGAAATCGGCTCGCACCTGGCTCCCGTTTGTAATTGCACTGCCCCTGTTCACGCTGTTCGCAGCGCTCGGAATATGGCAGCTGCAGAGGTTGGGCGACCGACGAGCGGCCAACCAGTTGCTCGAGGCCGCGTTGCGACTGCCGGTCGTCGAGTTGCCGCTCAACGGGAGCGGAGAGACCCTCCCCGATGATGAGATCGTCGGACGTCGAGTGAGCCTCACCGGCCATTGGGCCCCGGAGCAGGAGCTGGTCGTCAGGGGACAGGCCTACCTGGGCACGCCGGGGGTGTACGTGCTGACGCCGCTGGTCGTGGATGCGGGCCAGGCAGTCCTGGTTATCCGCGGATGGCTTCCCGCGGCGGACGGGCTGTCCGCTGACCTCCCGGCAGCCGTTCCGGTCACCGCTCAGATTCCGGTCACCGTCCGGGGTCTCGCCCGAGCAGGTCAGAATCCGGTGTCCATCCCCGTTCGCAGCGTGAGATACGCAGACCTGGAACGGCCCGTCCTCGGAAACATGGACCTTGCGGCGGCGGATTCATTGATCCCGCTCGACCTCGCGAACTACGTCGTGCAGACTCTCCCGGATGGGCAACCCCGGGACGGCTCATCCCGGATGCCGGTGCCGGTTCCCGCTCCGGCTCTCAACGACGGCCCCCACGCACTGTACGCGTTTCAGTGGTTCGGCTTCGCGGTCATCGCTCTGGCCGGAGCCGTATTTCTTCCGGTGGCGGCCAGATCGAAGCCGCGAGTGACGGATGCCGAGCCGCCCGGAGCCGACTAGATTCCGACCTCGTTCACATGCGCCCCTCGAGCCGGAGACAGATCGTGAGCCACCGAACCTGGATCGATCGCGCCGGTCGCTCGTGGCAGGTCCGTCCCAGGTCCCGCTCCGAATGGGACTTCGAGCCGTTGCGTGGCAATTCCGCGAACGCCCGGACGGCACGCGCGCCCAGCTGGCAGGACGACCCGTTCGAGCTCAGCCGGGAGGAGTTGCAGCGGCTGTTCGACGCGGCCCCCGACCCGGATCGGCCACGTCCCGCGTCGCCGTTCGGCGACTGACCGGCTCCCGTAGCGACCTCGGTCTGCTGCCGAAGGAAACCGTAGCCCGCACAAGAACGTCCCACTCGGTGACAACTTGACACAATGACCTTAAGGATGGGACATTGTTTCCATCGCGAGTTTGAGGCCTGTCGCGCGAGTTTGATACGTAGACACGGCGGAAGGCCGCAATTTGTCACCCCATCTGCCATGTTCGGAACGACACAAAGTCTTCTGGGCCGATCTGGCACAGTTCACGCAGAGGACCGCCCGGACGCGGTATGCGCGTTCGGCGCCCCTCGAGAGAGTTGCGCCTCCCGTCTTCGTCGAGGTGCGGAGACGGTAGCCGTATTCCCAGTTGCGGTCCGTCGATCGCGAAGGCGCGGAGACATCAATGCGGGATGACAAGGCGAAGGGCGACGTCTCTCCAAGAGTCCTGGTCGTAGAGGACGAGGAAAATGTTCGCGAACTCCTTCTCACGGTTCTGGCCGAGAACGGCTACAGGGTCGAGGCAGTCCGGACCGGCGAGGAGGGCCTCCGTCAGCTGGACTCCCAGCTCTACGACCTGGTCCTGCTCGACCTGAACCTGCCCGGCATGCACGGACTCAACGTGCTCGGAGCGGGCCCGGCTCTGCAGACAGACGCCCAGTTCATCGTGATGACGGCCTTCGGCTCGATCGACAGTGCCGTCGAAGCGATGAAGCTCGGCGCGGTCGACTTCATCAAGAAGCCGTTTCGGACGGAGGAATTGCTCCACGTCCTCACGCGAGCGATGGAGGAGCTGGAACTCAAGCGGGAGGTCGCTCAGCTTCGTAGTCAGTCGAGCGCGGGAGTCCGCTCCTACCTGGTCGGAAAATCCCAGTCCATGCAGCGGGTATTCGGGCTCATCGAGCGGGTGGCTCCAACCCGGGCGAACGTCCTGATAGGCGGAGATACCGGGACCGGGAAGGAGCTGGTGGCCCGGGCGGTTCACGATCTCTCCGGCCGCAGCCGCCGGCCGTTCGTCGCGATCAACTGCTCGGCCCTGCCCGAATCGCTTCTGGAGTCCGAGCTGTTCGGCCACATGAAGGGCTCCTTCACCGGAGCGATCCAGAGCAAGCGCGGGTTGTTCGAGGAAGCACAGGGCGGCTCCATCTTTCTCGACGAAATCAGCACGTTGACGGAGGGCGTACAGATTAAGCTCCTGCGCGTGCTGCAGGACCGGAAGGTCACGAGGGTCGGCGGCCGTGAGCCGATCACCGTGGACTTCCGGCTGATCGCGGCGACGAATCGCGACCTCGGCGAGCTCGTTGAACACAACGAGTTCCGCGAGGACCTGTTCTACCGGCTCAACGTGTTCCCGATTCGAGTCCCGGCGCTTCGCGAACGACGGGACGACATCCCGCTGCTCGCACAGCACTTCCGGCAGCGGTTCGCAGAGGAGAACGGACTCGAGCCGCCCGAGATTCCGCCCAAGACCATGGCTCGCCTGATGGCCTACGATTGGCCGGGCAACGTTCGGGAACTGGAGAATTTCATCGAGCGGGCCGTGATCATGCATGCGGGCGCCCGGGCGATTCCGTTCGAGCCGCCCGGCCAGCGGCCCGATCCGGAGAGAAACCTCCTGACCCGGGCTCGTGAAGAAAAATGGGACCTGGAGCGTCTCGAGCGCGAGTACATCCTCGACATGCTGGAGCAGACGCAGTGGCACCAGAGCTCCGCCGCCGAAGCCCTGGGGATCAGCAGACGGACGCTGTATCGGAAGCTGAAGCGATACCGAGAACAGGGGATTCTGCCGGAACCGGCACACGCCGCGCTGAGGTAGTGATCGGACGGCTGGTCCTGCGGGATCAGCCGATCCAGCCGCTCCGCTGTTCGGGGACGCGGCCGTGGGGCAGCCACAGGGTGAAGGTCGAGCCCTTTCCGACCTTCGACCGGGCCGTCAGCGAGCCGCCCATGTATTCTGCCAGGCGGCGCGACAGCGTCAAGCCGATCCCCATGCCCCTTCGCTCACGGGTGGAAGCGCGCACCCACTCGCCGAAGATTCTCTCCAGGTCTTCCGGAGGAATGCCCGGGCCCTGGTCCTCCACTTCGATCGCCACCCACCGTTCGGCTTCCCGGGCAGGTGACGCCGGCCCATCGGCGTCGATCCCGGCCGTCACCTTCACCGTCGTTCCGTCCACCGAGAACTTCAGGGCGTTACTGAGCAGGTTCGTTACAACCTGGAGGACCCGATCCGGATCGGCGACTATGCGCAGCGTCGAGGGAGACCGCCGGAGCTGCAGCTTCTGATCCCGTTTCTCTGCCTCCGGACGCATACCGTCCACAGCGGCCTGCAGGAGATCGTTCACCACGATAACGCGGGACCATGTCTCCAGCCTTCCCTGTCCGAGATTCTCCAGATCCAGCACGTCCTGCACGAGACGCATCGAGTGCTC
>JBDGUY010000193.1:0-3970 GCA_039585935.1 Gemmatimonadota bacterium | reverse complement strand
GTACGAGATCGATGAATTCCGCTGCATATTCTGCGGTTTCTGCCAGGAGGTCTGTCCGGTGGAAGCCATCCACCTCGGTGTCCATTACGAGAACGCCGAATACAGCCGCGAACGCTGGGTCTACGATCTGGAACGGCTTACAGAGCTGGATCATCCGTTCACGGCGCTGTGGGACCCCTTTGACCCGGCATCAGAATGATTGAAACAGTGTTCTTCCTGCTCTTCGCCGTCCTGGCGGCCGGCGGGGCCATCATGATGATCGCCAGCAGGAATCCGGTGGCCAGTCTGATGTATCTGGTGCTGGCTTTCTTCGCCCTGTCCGGGATCTTCGTGCTGCTGGATGCGCACTTCCTGGCTGCGGTTCAGGTGATCGTATATGCCGGCGCCATCATGGTGCTGTTCATGTTCGTGATCATGCTGCTGAATCTCGGACACCGCGAAGATATCGACATGCGGAGTCACCTGACCCGGCTGGTGGCACTGGTCGCGGGTTCAGCATTGTTCGCCTTCGTCGCGGCATTGGTGCTCCGTGGCGAGCAGTCGTCCCTGGCGAGCGACGAGAGCGGGTTAGTATTGGACGCGATTCTCAGGTCGCGTGGCGCTGTGGGTGCCGTGGCCGAGCCGCTGTTCACGAGCTACCTGGTTCCGTTTGAACTCACGTCCTTGCTGCTTCTCGTGGCCATTGTCGGGGCGATCGTCCTGGCCCAGCGCCGCGCACCTTGAGGCTTCGAGCATGAATCTGGATATCGAGAATGCGGCGCTGATTCTCAGCGCATTTCTATTTGCCGTCGGGACGGCGGGCGTACTGGTTCGCCGCAACGCGATCATCGTGTTCATGTGCGTAGAACTGATGCTCAACGCCGTGAATCTCACGCTGGTCGTATTCTCTCGATCGCTGGGACTCGAAGCACAGGTACTGGTGTTCTTCGTCATGGCTGTTGCCGCCGCCGAGGCGGCCGTCGGCCTCGCGATCATCATTGCGATCTTCCGACATTACGAAGGTGTCGATGTCGATCGCTTCAATCTTCTGAGGTGGTGATCCGGTGGTGAGCCTGCCATTGCTCCTTCAGGAGGCGCACGCGGCGTACGAACCGATCCTCCCGGTGTGGATTCTACTCCTGCCGCTGGTCGGGGCCGTCGTGAACGGCATCGGAGCGTTCATGTGGCGCGGAAACAAGTCGATTCCGAGCCTCGTCGGGCCGCTTGCCGTGATCGGTGCATTCGTGGTCGTCGTCCTGAATTTCATCGCAATGCTGACGGCTGCGCCCCACGACCCCGCGATCGTGTCGCTGTGGACGTGGATGGCCGCCGGCAACCTGAGTGTCGGAGTCGACCTGCAGTTCGATCAGCTGTCGATCCTGATGTGCCTCGTGGTGACGGGCGTCAGCTCGGTGATCCACGTGTACAGCATCGGATACATGGGTGAAGATGCGGGCTACTCCAGGTACTTCGCGTACCTGAACCTGTTCGTGTTCTTCATGCTCGTACTCGTGCTCGGGGCGAACTTCCCGATCACGTTCGTGGGCTGGGAGGGGGTCGGACTCTGCTCGTATCTGCTGATCGGATTCTGGTACGAGAACCAGGACTTCGCGAGTGCGGGCAAGAAGGCGTTCGTGGTCAACCGGATCGGGGACTTCGGATTTCTCGTAGCGATGTTTCTGATCTTCGTGCACTTCGGTACGCTGGGCTATTCGCAGGTATTCGCGGCGGCGCCGGCGACGCTCGCGTATGGAGGCGTGGTCGTGACGGCGATCACCCTGTTCCTGTTTCTCGGGTGCACCGGAAAATCGGCGCAGATCCCCCTCTACGTATGGTTGCCTGACGCTATGGCCGGACCGACTCCGGTCTCGGCTCTGATCCACGCCGCGACCATGGTGACGGCGGGTGTCTAGCTGGTCGCCCGGACCAGCGTGTTGTTCGCGATGTCTCCGGTGTCCCAGGCGGTCGTGGCGGCCGTCGGGGCAGGTACGGCACTGTTCGCTGCGACGATCGCTACCCAGCAGTACGACATCAAGAAAGTCCTCGCATACAGCACGGTCTCACAGCTCGGATACATGTTTCTGGCGGTAGGCATCGGAGCGTATACGGCCGGCGTATTCCATCTGATGACCCACGCGTTCTTCAAGGCGCTGTTGTTCCTCGGTTCCGGCGCTGTCATTCACGCAATGCACCATGCATATCACGAGGTGCACAGTCACGAGGATCCGAATGACATGCGGAACCAGGGTGGGCTTCGCCGCTACATGCCCATCACGTTCACGACGATGTGGGTGGGTACCCTGGCGATAGCGGGGATCATCCCGTTCGCCGGATTCTTCTCGAAGGACGAGATCATCTGGTACACGGGCGCCTACGGCTATGGAATCCTGTGGGGGGTCGCGCTGGTCGCTGCGATGCTCACGGCAGGATACATGACGCGCCTGATGGTGATGACGTTCTACGGGGAGAATCGGACAGGCGAGAAGGCGAGGGAGCACCTGCACGAGGTTCCTGCCGTGATGTGGATCCCACTGGCCATTCTCGCCGTGTTGTCCGTCATCGGCGGCTGGGTGAACATCCCGGATGCCCTTCCGGTGCTGCCCGGAGTGCACGCGTTTCACGACTGGCTGCACCCGATCTTCGCTCCGGCACGTGGAATCCTGGAATCTCATGGCCTTCATGAAGCCCACACATCCCCGATCGGGGGAGGCGAGGCGATGTGGGCCGGAATCTCGACGGTGGCTGCCGCGGTCGTGATCCTGCTCACCTTCCGGGCGCTGGTTCACCGGACCTGGAAGCCGGCAGCGGAGTCGGTCGATCCGACAGGGCTGGCGGGCGTGTTGTACAACAAGTGGTACGTGGACGAACTCTACGACCGCACGATCATTCTCCCGTTGCTCGCCCTGTGGCGAGGGTGCTGGCGCATTGTCGATGCGGGCCTGATCGATGGCTCGATCAACGGTCTCGCGTCGGGCACGAGAGCCGTCGGCTGGATCGGCAGCCTGTTCCAGACCGGACGCATCTCGACGTACATGTTCTACTTCGTTACGGGGGTGCTGGTGATCCTCGCAACTTTCCTGTTCTGAGCGGAATCGAACCGTGAGCTTCTTCGAGAGTCACTGGGTACTTACGGTCCTTCTGCTGCTTCCGCTGGCCGGCGGCGTCGCGTGCCTGTTCGCAGGCGAGAAGGACGCGAAGCACGTGGCGCTGGGGACGAGCGTCGTGGCGTTTCTGGTATCGCTTCCGTTGTTCTGGACGTTTCGCCAGGACACGGCGGCGTTGCAGAACTTCGTTTCGATCCCGTGGATCGGTCAGTGGGGCATCGGCTACACCGTGGGCATGGATGGCATCTCGCTGTTGATGGTGATGCTCACGACGTTCGTGATGCCGATGGCGATCCTCGGATCGTACAGCTACATCAAGCGTCAGCAGCAATCGTACTACGCGATGTTGTTGATCCTGATGAGTGCGATGATCGGCGTGTTCATCGCCCTGGACATGTTCCTGTTCTTCCTGTTCTGGGAGTTGATGCTCATCCCGATGTACTTCCTGATCGGGGTGTGGGGCGGCGAACGCAGAATATACGCGGCCATCAAGTTCTTTCTGTTCACGGCCGTGGGCTCGCTGCTGATGCTGGTCGCGATCGTCACCCTCGTCTATCTGTATTACCGACAATTCGGCGTCGTGACGTTCGCGTACAACGACCTGGTTCAGCTTCCCGTCGCACGGTCGCTGCAGTTCTGGCTGTTCGGGGCATTCGCCCTCGCGTTCGCCATCAAGGTGCCGCTGTTTCCCTTTCACACCTGGCTCCCGGATGCGCACGTAGAGGCGCCGACTGCGGGCTCGGTGATTCTGGCCGGCGTACTTCTGAAGATGGGGACCTACGGATTTCTGCGGTTCGCGATGCCGTTCTTCTCGTATGCGGCGACCAGCGATGTGGTGGTGAATACGATCATCGTACTGAGCCTGATCGGCATCACGTATGGGGCCT
>JBDGUY010000192.1:0-6908 GCA_039585935.1 Gemmatimonadota bacterium | reverse complement strand
GTTCCTTCGCGACGCGAAGATCGTGCGGGACGGGTTCTCGTTTCAGGCGGGCGCCGGCGGGATCGCACTTGCATTCGTCGGATTCATCAAGGAGATCATGCGTGAGCAGGGCGTGAAGGCGCGCTTCGTCCGAGGCGGCTCGACCAGCTACCTGGTGGACCTGCTGAATGAGGGCCTGACCGACTACATCCTGGACGGCCAGACTTTCGATCTGGCTGGGGTCGAATCGATCGGCTCCGACCCGCGGCATGTCCCGACATCGCCATTCACATCCTACAATTGGCACGGAAAGGGCAACTTCGCGTCGATGGTGGATGCGGTGATTCTCGGGGCGACCGAAGTGGACGTCGACTTCAACGCCAACGTGGTCACGCATTCCGATGGCATGATGCTGCACGGTATCGGTGGATGGCAGAATTGCCTGTTCTCGCGCTGTACGATTCTGGCACTGCCGGCTTTCCGGGACCGGATTCCGGTTATCGTGGACGAGGTGACCACGATAACGGGCCCGGGCGAGCTGATCGACGTCGTGGTCACGGAGAGGGGTATCGCCGTAAATCCCCGGCGCACCGACCTGCTCGAAGCACTCGAGCAGAGCGGCACCGACCTCCCGATCAGGTCGATAGAGGCTATCAAGCACGAAGTCGAGACGATCGTCGGCGGGCCACCCGAGAAGCCACGACTGCTGGACGTTCCGGTGGCGGTGATCAAGTGGGTGGACGGCACGGTGCTCGACACCGTGTGGCAGGTCGCCGAAGAGGCCGATTGACAGCGCGCAGGCCGAGGTAGCGATGCTTCCGAGGCCCAACTCCAAGGCCGTCAACCGGAAGGAAAGACTCGACCTTCCGGGCTCGAGTCCGCCCTGTCGTCCGCCCGCGGATCGGCTGGCCGGGTTCGGGGAGTCATGGACGGCCGTGACGCTGGAGTGGGCCCAGGCGGCCGCGCGGCGCTGCATTCAGTGCCCCGCCGAGCCGTGCGTCCGGGCCTGCCCGCTCGGCAATGACATTCCCTACGCCCTGTGGCACCTCGAGCACGGCCTGGTGGACGATGCGGCGCGGATCTTTCGATCCACCAGCTCGATGCCGGACATCTGCGGCCGGGTGTGCCCGCAGACGGAACTCTGCGAAGGGGTCTGTCCCTACACGAAACAGGGCCGTCCACCCGTCCCGATAGGCCGGCTCGAGGCATACGCGGCAGACTGGGTGGCTCGCGAGGGAATGGGTAACCGCACTGCCGCCGCCCGATCCTCCGGCCGGCGTATCGCCGTCGTGGGCGCGGGACCGGCAGGGATTACGGCGGCGGAGGCCCTCGCGGGAAGCGGCCATGCGGTGACGCTGTTCGACGCCTGGCCCGAAGCCGGCGGCCTCCTGCTGTACGGAATCCCCCGCTTCAAGCTGTCACCGGAGATCGTGCGCAGGAAGACGAAGCATCTGAGCAGGCTCGGGATCCGCTGCCAGTTCGACACGAAGCTCGGCGACGGACTGTCCGTGGACGGGCTCGTAGACCACGGATTCGACGCAATTCTGCTGGCGATGGGTGCCGGGATCGGACGACCTCCGGACATCCCGGGCTCCGGCCTCGAGGGAGTGTACCAGGCGACCCCGTTCCTGGTGCAGGCCAACACCGACCCCGAGTCGCTCCCGCCCGGCCTGCGCTCGCGTCCAGAGGTCGGGCGGCGGGTCGCGGTAATCGGCGGTGGAGACACGGCGATGGACTGCGTCCGCACGGCTCTTCGGCTCAGAGCCGAGCAGGCGACCGTGTGGTACCGGAGGACAGAGGCAGAGATGCCGGGGAATCCCCGTGACCGGATGCTCGCGATCGAGGAAGGCGCCCGGTTCGAGTGGCTCTCAGCCCCCTTGGGTCTCGAAGCAGATAGCAGGGGGAGAGTCCGTGCCATGCGACTCGTCCGCATGCAGCTTGGAGACGCCGATTCGTCCGGTCGCCGAAGTCCGATTCCGATCGCCGGATCCGAGTACACGGTCGAGACCGACACGGTCGTGCTGGCGCTCGGCTACCTGCCCGATGCTGACTTCGTCGCCCGGATCGTCGGGCTCGATACCGAGCCCGACGGACGGATCCGTGTTGACCCACTGACCGGCGCCACGAGTCGATCCGGGATCTTTGCCGCGGGCGACAATGTCCTCGGGCCGGCGCTGGTCGTTGACGCTGTGGCGCACGGAATCCGAGCGGCCGAGGCGATTCACTCGTTCGTATCTGCCGGTGGAATGGTCGCGAGTCGATGACCGGACCGCTGCACGTCCTGGCCGTGAATCCCGGATCGACGAGCACGCGGATATCCCTGTTCAGTGACGAGAGTCTCGACATCGAGGTTGAACTCCGGCATGCCCTGGAAGACGGGGCCGGCGGGAGATTCGAGGACGACCTCCGGATTCGAATTGGAGCCGTTCGCCGGTGGCTCGACCAGCACGAAGTTCGCATTGCTTCGCTCGACGCCGTGGTCGGGCGCGGAGGGCTCCTCAGGCCGCTCGAAGGCGGCGTGTACCGGGTGAACGAGTCGCTGCTGAACGATTCCCGGACGGGACTCCAGGGTCGTCACCCCTCGAATCTCGGAGCCCATCTGGCGCATGAACTCGCTATCGACGCAGGCGTTCCGGCGTTCGTCGTCGACCCGGTGAGCGTGGACGAGTTCGACGAACTGGCCCGACTGTCAGGCCTCGCCGGGATCGAACGCCGCAGCCTGTCTCACGCTCTGAGCGTTCATACCGCAGTCCGGACGCTGGCGGACGAGTCGGGGCGGCCGTGGCGCGAGGTGCGGGCCGTCGTGGCGCACCTCGGAGGAGGAATCTCTATCTGCCCCGTGCGGGATGGACGAATCGTGGACGCGAACAACGCTGTCAGCGAGGGTCCGTTTTCTCCGCAGCGCACGGGCGGCCTTCCCATCCAGGAGTTGCTCGATCTCGTATATTCGGGTCAATACGGCGAAAGTGAAGTCCGCCGCCTGACCGTGGGCGAGGGCGGGTTGGTGAGCTACCTCGGAACCGATGACGCCGAGGAGGTCGAGCGCCGGATCGAGTCCGGAGATGAACACGCGGAGATGGTGTTCCGCGGACTCGCCTACCAGGTAGCAAAGGAGATCGGCGCGATGACGACCGTGCTCGAGGGCCGGCTCGACGCCGTGATCCTCACGGGTGGCCTCGCGCGTTCGGCGCGCCTGGTGGAGTGGATAAGAGAGCGCGTCGAGTTCCTCGCTCCGGTGCGAGTGCTCCCGGTCCAGGAAATGCGCGCTCTCGCGCGCGGTGCACGGGCCGCGCTCCGTGGAGACGAGCCGATTCGCGACTACTGAACGGGACTACCGCACCGAAGAGAAGCGACGGGAAACATACATGCCGAACCCTATCCTGCTGTCGGGAAACGAAGCGATTGCCGAGGGAGCGCTCGAGGCGGGAGCGCACTTCGCCAGCGCCTACCCCGGAACTCCGAGTACCGAAATCCTCGAGACTCTGTCGCGCAGGGGCGGAATCCGCAGTGAGTGGGCGCCGAATGAGAAGGTCGCTTACGAAGCTGCGTACGGGGCATCGCTGGGGGGAGCCCGGGCCCTCGTCTCGATGAAGCATGTCGGCGTCAACGTCGCCGCAGACCCACTGTTCAGTTCCTCTTACTCTGGGGTCAACGGAGGACTGGTGCTCGTGTCCGCCGACGACCCGGCAATGCATTCCTCCCAGAACGAGCAGGACAACCGGCAGCTCGCGCGCGCCGCGAAGATCCCGGTTCTCGAGCCGTCGGACAGCCAGGAGGCAAAGGACTTCACGCTGCGGGCATTCGAAATCTCGGAGCAGTTCGATACTCCCGTGATGCTCCGGGTAACGACCCGGATCTGCCATTCCATGTCCCCGGTCGAGACGGAGCGCGACAAGAGCTGGCCCAAGGCGCCGCTTCGCGATTACGCCCCGGCACGTGTTCGTCGAACGCCGCATGGAGGAGCTGGAGGAGTATGCGAACGGTGAGCGCAACCTGAACCGGATCGAATGGGGAGATCGCACGGTCGGGGTCATTACAGGCGGCGTCGCCTACCAGTATGTCCGTGAGGCGCTGCCGGACGCCTCGATTCTCAAGCTCGGAATGCCTCACCCCTTACCTCGCGACCTGGTGCGTGAATTCGCTGACGGTGTGGACGAGATCTACGTCGTGGAAGAGCTGGATCCATTCCTCGAGACGCAGGTTCGGGCGCTGGGCATTCCGGCTGTCGGTAAGGACCTGTTCCCGCTCACGGGCGAGCTGAACCCGGACCTCGTGGAACGAGGATTCCAGCTGTCTGGTAATGGGGATCTGTCCGTCAGCGATCGATCCCAGAACGGCGGCTCGGCTCCGTCGCTCCCGGTGCGGTCACCGGTCCTGTGCGCCGGCTGCGGGCATCGCGGCGTGTTCTATACCCTCTCCAAGCTGGGCCTCATCGTCACCGGGGACATCGGCTGCTACACCCTCGGGGCCCTGCGCCCGCTCGAATCCATGGACGCGTGCCTGTGCATGGGCGCGAGCATCGGCATGGCTCATGGGATGGAGGCAGCGCTGAGAGCTGCGGGAGACGAACGACGGGTCGTCGGCGTGATCGGCGACTCGACGTTCATGCACTCCGGCATCACGGGCCTGATCAACACCGTGTACAACGGGGGATCGAGCACGGTACTCGTGCTCGACAACGGAACGACTGCGATGACCGGGCACCAGGACCATCCCGGCACCGGAGTCACGGCTTCAGGCGAGCCGGGAGGCCAGGTGGACATCGCGGCTCTGTGCCGAGCGATCGGGATCCGCCGGGTCCGCGATGTCGATCCGTACGATATCGAGGCGCTCGAGACGGCGCTGGACGAGGAACTGTCGGTCGATGAGCCGTCCGTGATCATCTGTCGCGCCGCTTGCCGACTGGTGGACCGCACACCTATCGCGCCTTCCGTGCACCTGGACATCGAATGCCCCGGCTGCGGCACCTGCTTCGAACTCGGGTGTCCGGCGATCGACGAGCGCGCCGGGATGGCGGTCATTGATCCCGAGGTGTGCTGCGGATGCGGCCTGTGCGTTCAGGTTTGCCCATTCTGCGGGCTTCGCATCGAGGGCCACGACAAGGCGGGAGCGGTGTGACCGGCGAGCCGAGTCCGACCCGAAACATCCTTCTGGCCGGTGTCGGCGGTCACGGCGTTCTGGCTCTGAGCCGCATCGTCGCCGAGGGAGCGCTGGCGGCCGGATTCGATGTGCGCAAGAGCGAGATTCACGGGATGTCGCAGCGCGGTGGCAGCGTCCTGAGCGAAGTCCGTTACGGTGAAGACGTGCGCTCGCCGCTGATCCCTGAGACGGCAGCGGATGTGTTCGTATCTCTGGAGCTGCTCGAGGCGCTCCGGCACCTGCATCGCCTTCGCCCGGATGGTGCGCTGCTGGTGAACGACCAGCGCATCACTCCGGCTCCGACCGGAAGCGGTCCGGTCGACTATCCGGAAGACGCCGTCGAGCGGCTGCGTGACGCCGGGGCGAGCGCCCGGATCGTGCCGGCTTACGACCTCGCGGTCGAGCTCGGGGAACCCCGGGCGACCAACATGGTGATGCTGGGGGCGTTCGCTGCGATGACTCCAGAGATCGATTTCGCCGTGTGGATGCAGATGATCGAGACAACGTTTCGCCCGGCCCTGCGAGCAGTGAACCTGGCGGCCTTCCAGCGGGGTCTCGAACTCACATTCGAACCATGACTCCCCCGGACGGCGTCATCCGGTCCCTCGCCGCGCTTCGTGAAAGGGCCGCTAAGCTCCCGACCCGGCGCGTTGCTGTCGCGTCGGCGACAGGCACCGAGACTCTGAAGGCAGCGGTCCTGGCTCGGGCGGGAGGATTCGCTGACCCGATCCTCGTCGGAGCGCCAGCTGAGATCCGAGAGGGACTCGCAGCCCTCGATGCCGACCCGGGCTGGTTCGAAATCGTCCCGGCCGGTGATTCGGGAGAAGCCGCAGCCCTGAGCGTCGCGCTCGTGAGAAACGGGACGGCGGACATCCTCCTCAAGGGCGCGATCTCCACCTCTTCCCTGATGCGCGCGGTGCTCGAACCGGAGCGGGGGCTGCGGAGAGACGGTCTGCTCAGTGACGTGTTCATCTTCGACTTCGGTGCCGGACCCGAACCCCGGATCGTCGGAATTACCGACGGAGGAGTGATTCCCCGACCGACTCTCGATCAGAAAGAACGGATCCTTCTGAATGCCGTGCAGGCGTTTCACGCCCTCGGCATCAGGCAGCCGAAGGTAGCCCTGCTGGCCGCGGTGGAAACCGTGACGGCCGCGTTTCCATCGACCGGTGAGGCGGCCGAACTCGCCGTCAGATTCCGGGACGCGGAATTGACGGACTTCCTGGCGGATGGACCTCTTGCCGTCGACCTCGCACTCTCAGCTGAGGCCGCGGCGCTGAAGGGATACGAGTCCTCCGTTGCCGGGGCGGCCGATGTCCTGCTGTTTCCGGATCTGGAGTCGGCGAACATGGCAGCGAAGTCGGTCGAGTATGTAGCCAGCCTCGAGCCTGCGCACTGCATACTCGGAGCACGAGCGCCGATCTTGATCCCTTCGAGGTCCGAGACCGCGGCGGCACGGCTGTCATCGATAGCCTTCGGAGCGCTTCTCAGCGTCTGATTATGGAAGCTTCTGGTAGGGAGAGAGGTGACAGAGGACGCTCCGGGGCACTGGCCGGCTTTCGCTTGTTGTAGTGCTCCCGCGTGCTTCCCGGAGCGTCCTACCGTCGGCCTGATACATGGCAAGTCACGCACCGCAGCGAGTGCCCCCCGTCTTCAGGCGGAGGAGACAGTGTCTCGAGTCACCGGCGGCACTTCTGCTTCAGTCTCAGACGGTCCGACAATTCAACCCGTAGCCTGTTGTCGGACGCCTGAGTCTCGCTGACCGCAAGAAGGTCTTCGGACATGCACCG
>JBDGUY010000191.1:0-5364 GCA_039585935.1 Gemmatimonadota bacterium | reverse complement strand
TCCGGATGGTCTCCTCATACTGCTCCTGCGTGAACTCTGGGGATATCAGTACCATCGGCATTGGTTCCTCCTCATCGCCAGGGGTGACAATACTTCACTTCATGCTCTTCATGGAACTCCCACGGCTTACCGCTTTGCCGTCGCAGTGGCCGCAAGGTCGAAGCAAGTCCAGGTGCCACTCACGCCACACATCTCGTCTCTGTCAAGACTTGGTCGGTGATTTGTAACCGTAGCGGCTGCCGAGAGGGCCTTTAAGTACTTATACTCGGTCTGGATCTCATTACTTCTCACTTCTTGCCTGGCGGTCCGGAAGCGATGTCCGACGTGTCGGAACGTCTTACGGAAGTTCTTGCCGAACGCTACGCGGTCGATTCGGAGATCGGCCGCGGTGGCATGGCCACCGTCTTCCTGGCTCGGGATCTGAAGCACGGGCGCCAGGTCGCGATCAAGGTTCTGCACCCCTCTTTCTCCGCCGTCGTCGGTACGGACCGGTTCCTCAGGGAAATCGAGACCGTCGCCGGACTGACGCATCCGCACATCTTGGCCCTGCACGACTCCGGGGAGGCGGGCGGCCTCCTCTACTACGTGATGCCGTTCATCGACGGGGAGTCACTGCGAGAGAGACTCGATCGCGAGACTCAACTGCCCGTTGAGGAAGCGATACGGATTACCCGGGAGGTAGCGTCCGCTCTGGATTACGCGCACACGAGAGGCATCGTGCACCGAGACGTGAAGCCGGCTAACGTCCTCCTCTCGGACGGGAAGGCGGTGTTGGCCGACTTCGGCGTGGCCCGGATGGTCTCCGCGGCCAGCGGGGAGAAGATCACGGCGACGGGCATGGCGGTGGGAACGCCGGCCTACATGAGTCCGGAGCAGGCGGCGGGCGAAGAGGCGGATGAGAGGACAGACACTTACGCCCTCGGCTGTGTACTCTACGAGCTGCTGACCGGTGAGCCGCCGTTCACGGGAACCAACGCCCGAGCAGTGATGGCCAAGAGGCTGACGCAAACGCCGACCGACGTCTCGACCCTCCGAACATCGGTACCTTCCGGGGTGAGTTGCGCGATCTCGAGGGCCCTCGCCAGGACGCCGATGGATCGCTTCGCGACGGCCGCCCAGTTCGCGAGGGCTCTGGACGCCGCCCCCGCCGACTCGTTCGCGCCCCCCCCGGCGACGTGGCGGACGGTTACCACCTATGGTCGGAGCGTTTCGACCGGGATCTGGATGACGTGTTCGCGATCCAGGATGAGATCGCCGCGAGTATCGCCGAGCGGCTCCAAGTGACCCTGATCGGCGAGCGCGCGCCATTGCTCGTCAGACCGCAAACCGAGAGCGTCGAGGCCTATCAGCTGTACCTGAAGGGGCGGGCGCTTCTGTATCAGCGAGGGGCGGCCATGAAGCAGTCAGTGGTGTGCTTCAAAGAGGCCCTGCAGCTCGACCCCGAGTATGCGCTGGCGTATGCGGGCCTGGCCGATGCATACGGCATTCTCGGATACTACGGCATGCTTCGACCAGACGATGCCTGGCCGGAGGTCCGCACCGCCGCGATGCGAGCTGTCGAGCTCGGCCCCAAGCTAGCGGAGGCGCACAACGCCACGGCACTCCTCGCCCTGCGCGACTGGGACTGGGACGCGAGCGAACGCGGTTTCGAGCGGGCCATCGAGCTGAACCCGGCTTTCATACAGGCAAGGACGTGGTACGGCCTGCTTTACCTTCAGATGATTCGCGGGCGGCAGGACGAGGCCATCCAGCAGTCCCGCCACGCGGTCGAGCTCGATCCGCTATCAGCGTACACACACACGATGCTGGGCAACGTGCTGTCCAATGCCGGTCACGCCGAAGAGGCTATAGAGGAAGGACGCCGTGGCACTGAGCTCGATCCGGACTCCTACTGGGGCCACTGTGCCCTCGGATTCTCCTACCACTTCTCATCGCGTCACGGCGAGGCGCAGAAATCCTACGAGCGTGCCCTGGCCATTTCGGGGCGTCACGCCTGGGCGCTCGGCGCTCTCGGACAACTGCACGCGGACTGTGGGCGTCAAGAGGCGGCCCGATCGGTATACTCGGAGCTGCAGGCCAGATCCGGGCATGGGTATGTGCAGCCAATGATTCTGGCCATGGTCGCCGCCGCAATCGACGAGCCAGAGGTGGCGTTGCGCCTGGCCCATCAAGCGGCGGATGAAAAGGACATGTACCTCGCGTTCAACGGCTTCTGTACGCCGCTGGGAGCGCAGCTTCGTGCGGTCCCGGGTTACGGCGAGATCCTCGCGCGGATGGGATTGGAGCCCGAATAAGGCCGGCCATCGAGAGCTGGCCAGGACCTACCGGCCAGGACCTACCGACCACTACCTCCCGCTGCCCGTCAAAGCCCTACCAGGAAATTGATGATCAGCGCATTCACCACGTCGATGAAGAAGCCGCACACCAGTGGCACCACGATGAAGGCCCGGTGCGCTGCGCCATACTGCTTGGCTACCGCAGTCATGTTAACCAGAGCCGTAGCCGTCGAACCCAGTGTGATGCCACCGAAGCCGGCACTGATGACGCTCGCCTCGTAGTCCTTGCCCATGGCGCGGAACACGATGAAGAGTGTGAACAGGACCGACAACACCACCTGCAACGCCATGGCCACGGTGATGAAGACCAGGATTCCCTGCAGTTCCCACAGCTGCAGGCCCATCAACGCCATGGTCAGGAACATGCCCAGGCTGACATCGGATATGAGGGCGGTCCCGAGATCTGCTTCGGGGTAGGCTTCCTCTCTTCTCCGGCTCAGATGCCTCGTGTTGCCAATGAGGATCCCGCCCATAAGGCAAGAGACGAACAGCGGAAGCCTTACGCCGCCGGCCTGTAGTGCCTCGTTGATGAAGTAGCCAAGAACGAGGGTAACGTTCAACCACAACCATGCCCAGAGAATGCCGTACGAGTCGACCCTGCTCGTTGCCTCATCGCCGCGTTTCACGCCGACATCGAGCTCGGAATCGCCGCTGGTTACGAGGTTGTTGCGGGTGATCAGGAAGTGTGCGATCGGGCCGCCGACCACGCAGGCTGAAATCAGGCCCACCGTATTCGCTGCCACACCCAATTCCAGCGCGTTGTGAATACCTAGCGTATCAACGAAGGTGGGTGCCCAGGCCAGCGCGGTGCCGACGCCGCCTGTCAGGGAGATGGAGCCCACCATGAGCCCGGCCTTGGGATCCATTCCGAAGGCACTGGCGATTCCCATGCCCGTGAGGTTCTGAAGCAGGATGAACGTCGAGGCCAGCGCCAGCAGGATGACCAGCGGCTTGCCGCCCGATATCAGCGTACGGAGGTCGGCGCGTAGCCCGATGGCGGCAAAGAAGTAGAGGAGCAGCCAGTCGCGGACCTCGAGGTTGAACGTGATTCTCAGGTCGAAAAGGAAGTAGGCGATGGCGACGGCAGCAGCACACAGGAAGCCGCCGACAACCGGCTCTGGAATGCTGTAGCGCCGGAGCAATGCGGATCTGTCTGTCAGCGCCTTGCCGATGAACAGCAGGACGATCGCCAGCGTGAAGGAAAGAAAGCCGTCGACTTCAAGGCTGTTCATGGGGGCGGCCCGCTCCGCTCAGTCGGCTGCAGTTGCGTCCGGGTCTCCTAACAGGAATGCGTCTCCGAGCACGGTCTTTCCGTCGAGGCTGTGCACCTTGCGCGCCGCGTAGTGCACGATCTCGCGGCTCGCGATGACTCGACCGACGTGACGACCGGTGCAGAGCTCGAGCGCGCCTTCGGCCATCATTTCGACCGGCTCCAACATGTTCGGATTTGCCCGGGCGATGTCGCGCACGAAATCGGCGCCCTCGGTGAGCACGATCGCCGTCGGCCGCATACAGTTGACGAAGATCCCATGTTCCTGGAGCTCATAAGGGAGTTCTGACTGCACGTGCGACCCGCTGCCGATGTTCAAAATCCAGCCGGCTCCATGCGCCTTCATGTGCGGCAGACACTGCTGGGCGAGTTCGACCGGCGCGATCACGTTGACCTCGAACATGAAGCGGAGATCGTCTCCAGTGGACTCGCTGCCCAGCTTCATGATGCCCACGGCCGCGTTGTTCACGAGGATGTCGATCGGCCCGAAGAACTCGCTGGCCCGCTGGATCAGATCAGCGCGCGCCTCGGGGTCACTCAGGTCGCACGCGATCGGCGCCGCCTGAGCCCCCATGGCCTGGATGTCCTCCACGGCCGACTCCAGCGTGCCGGCCTGTCCCTTCTCCTCCCCCATCACGGGGGAATTGACGACCACTGCCGCGCCTTCGGAGGCGAGCCGCCTCGCGATCGCCTTGCCGATTCCCCTGCTCGAGCCCGTCACAAACGCTACCCGTCCGTCACATCGTCCCATCGTCTTCTCCCTGTGGATCACTGACTGTTGGTCCGCCCGTCCGCCATGACGTCAGGCGGCCTATCCGTCGTCTACCATGTGCGTGAGCGTAGGCGGGAGATTCTCACCATACTCCGGCCCCGATCTCGATCACATATGTGAAGCGATCGATGTCGAAGAAGCCCTTGTTCTGTATTCCCAGCCTGAGCCCCCAGAAATCGGTGAGGAAGCTCAGGAACCCCAGGGGCGAGCCTGAGATCTGGCCGCGGAACTTGATTCCCGTTTCAAGAGTGAAGTCGGTCCGGGTCTCGGTCGTCGGGTTCGGCGAGACGCCCGGAGGAAGACTGTCACTCGGCGTCTGCGCGACGTCGTATGTGGCCACCTCGAGCCCTGCGGCCAGGTAGCCGTCGAGCCACCGCGAGGCGGAGGGTGTGTACAGGAGCTGCCAGCCGAAATCAGATGGACTGGAGCCCTTCAGGTACATGCGGTTTACGATGAAGCCGCCCGTCAGAGGGTCCTCGAAGTTCTTCACGATGAGGAGCGGGAAGGTGACGGAGACTCCGACGTCGCCGTCCAGTCTCAGGGCGACGCCGAACGACCTGACGATCTCTCCCTCTCTGAACCACTCGTCCCACTCCGGGTCCTCGGCGCTCTTCTCCTCCGGCCAGCCCGGCTTCTCCTTGTCGGCCATGAATCCATACAGCCCCTCTGGCTCGGGGATGCCCGGGCTGGTCAACGCCAGCTCGGCTGGCGGGAGCGGCCTGAGGGAGTACTCGATGTGCGGCAGCTCGTAGGCACCGGTAGCGGCGAAATCGGCCCGCGCCTGGCTGTCTTCGGGGAGCGGGGGATACACGCGGTGCTCGGGCCTTCGGTCCTTCGCCATCCAGGCTTCGAATCCCCCCCGGAACAGCGTTCCGGTGCTGATGATGTCCCGCACGCCCCAGGCGTCGTTGATATGCCGGCTGACGTCGTAGCCGGGTGTATACACCCCATCGCTGTTCTTGTCGGTTGCGAGTCCGTGCTTCCCC
>JBDGUY010000190.1:0-5426 GCA_039585935.1 Gemmatimonadota bacterium | reverse complement strand
TCTCCTGTGCTGGACCTCGTGTCGCGCTGCTCGTCGGGTAGGCGGACGCTAGTGGATGGAGAAGACGACCGTCAAGCTCCCACACTGTACCCCAGTTTGTACCCTGACTATCGGCACTCAGAGGGACTCAGGAGGACTTAGACGGAAAGCTCCCGAAAGTAAGCCCGACTCAGAAGGACTCTCAGGGACTTAGCGGGACTCAGAGGGAAACCTCAGATGGGTCTCGAAAACCGGTGTCCTCACAGACTTCAGGGTGGTCTCGCATGCTAGCGCATGCTCGAATGTCTCAGCGCTTCGCGCTTCGACGGCGAATCCCTGCCCCTCCGCTTTTCCCACAGGATCCTGCTGCGAGATACTTCTGCCCAGTCATTTCCGACCTTGGCAGTTTCTGGATAACTTGGTGGAACTTGACCCCGGAGAGTCATGGGTACCTGGTCCAAGATTCGCGAACGCAAAGTCCTTCCCGCGGCAGCTACCTACGTAGCCGCGGCCCTCGCTCTGTGGGGTGCCCTGGACCTTACTGCGGACACCTTCCCCCTGCCTATGGCCTGGGTGCGGACTATCATGATAGCCTCCGCCGCCGGCCTGCCCGTGGCGCTCGCCGCAGCATGGTATCTTCATGCCGGATCTGATCCTGGGGAGTCGGAGGAACCTACTGGACTCACCAGGTGGTGGAAGGGAATGACCGTCAGCGTAATCCTGGGGTTCGCGGTGTTCGGCGCCCTGAGTACCATCCTGGATACACCAGTCGATCCGGAGTCGGCAGGATCGATTCCCGGTTTCGGTGGCAGAGCCGCCATCGCCGTGATGCCGTTCGAGAATCTATCCGAGGATGATGCCGACCTTCACTTCGCGAGTGGGATTCCGGACGATATTGTGACGAGCCTCCAGAGCTGGGGGGTCTTTCCGGTGATTTCGCGGAATTCGACCCGGGCATACGAAGGCCGGGACCTAGACCTTCCGTCCGTCGCTTCGTCTCTCGGCGTGCGATACGTGCTAGTCGGGAGCGTTCGGACAGCTGGCGACAGAGTCCGCATCGCTACCCAGCTTGTTGATGCCGAGAGCGACACCCAGGTCTGGGCATCCACATTCGACCGGACCATGGCGGACGTGTTTGCGATCCAGGACGAGATCACACAGGAGATCGTGACCGCCATTGCTCCTGAAATGGCCCGAAGCGAGATGCAGCGCGGGCTCGTCGAGCGGCCGGCGGAACTTGCCACCTGGGAGCTCATCATCAGAGCCCAGGGACTCATCCTGGAGGGGACTTACGAGGCGTCGGTCGAGGCTCGTGAGCTTCTCGAGCTGGCCATCGACCGTGAACCCTCGTATGCCCTCGCCTATGCCCGTCTCGCCGAGATCAGTCACGGGATGAGTAACTACTACCCGCGAAGTGCGGGAGACCAGGCTGCGGAGGCGTTGGGCGAGGCGTTCGAGCATGCAGAGCCCCTCGCTGGTCGATGCCCGGATCTGGTACGGTCACTTGCTGCTGCACCGCCGGCAGGTGGAGGACGGGCTCGTTGAACTCCGTGAGGCGGTTCGGATCAGTCCGAGCCACGCTCAGGCTCGGGCGGAGCTGGGCCTCGGGCTGGCCATCGCGGGAGAAGTGGAGGAAGCTCTGAACGAGCTGTCCATCGCATTCCGGCTCAGCCCGAACGATCCCCGCAACGATCGGATCCATGGATTCGAGGCATTCGCCTACCTTTATGCGAAGCGGAATCGGGAAGCGGCTCAGAGCGCTCGCTGGGTCATCGACTCCCAGATGGGATCCGGCCTCAACACATTCATGTACGTGGTTGAGATCGCTGCTCTCGTGCGTGAAGGGAGGCTGGAGGAAGCTCGGACCAGCGGGGATGAGTTTGAGAGCTTCTTCGGTCGGATGGACTGGTCTGCGATAGAGCGGGGAGCTTGGTCACAGGCCGAACTGGATCGAGTCCGCGAGAATCTCAAGAGCGTCGGGATGATCGAGTAACATTAAACACGGGGCGATCTACAAGAACCCGCCCAACGTAGGCCTAAGTGTTGACACAAAGATGAGGTAATCGTACGAGTGGCAGTGTTGGTTGCCTCACGGACTTGATTCCTCAGCACACGAAAGAGGCTCAGAACAATGCGTATGAACCTCGCTCTTTCTCTGACTCTCTCCGCACTGGTCCTGCTTCCCCATGCGGCGTTGGCCCAGGCAGAAGAATCCGATGCGGCGGCTAATATCGCCAGTGCGCTCAGCGCAGCTCCAGAGTTGATCACGGCCACGGCCACGGTGGTCGACCTCGATGGGACCGTTCTCCGCGAGGGCACGAGCGGCTTCACGTGCATGCCGGACGACCCGGCGATCCCCGGCAACGGCCCGATCTGTCTCGATGCCGGTTGGCAGGCATTCATCGCTGCCTGGATGAACCACGAGGACCCCCCCGCGCTGCAAGAGCCGGCGTTCATCTACGCGCTCCAGGGAGGCTGGCCTACAAGTAACGTCGATCCGTACGCGACTGGACCCACGGAGGACAATGAGTGGCTCGGCGTTACGGATCCACACATCGCGGTGCTCCTCCCGGATGCCTCGATGTACGAGAGTGTCAGCTCGGATCCGGACAATGGAGGCCCATGGATCATGTGGGGTGACACGCCATATGCCCACTTGATGATTCCGGCAGCGCGGAAGCAGTAGACGGAAGGACGGTGATGCCCGAGAGCCAAACCAGGGGCGGTGCACCCCAGACTGCACCCTGACTATCGGTACGTAGAGAGACTCAGAGGAAGACCTCAGATCGGTCTCAAATGTCTCGCGTCGATCGACGGCGCCTCCGCCTCCGGCGCCCCCAGACCACCACCGCGAGGAAGTACAACCCGAGTGTTCCCAGGACTGCGACCTCAGCGACCCGTCGACGGATGACGAAACTCGGATCCTGGATCGATACGACGGCTTCCTGGACAGCGTAGATGTCGCTCCTCGCCGATGCGTAGTTCTCGCCGCCGCTCAATATGGCGTTGACGTTCGTCATGACGACGAATCCCTCTTGCCCTGACGGGTTGTAGCGCAGGAGGCTCTGAAATCCCGGCGCCGAGCCACCGATGCCAAACCAGCCGCCACGGAAGACAAAGAGGCCCAGGCCGTGTCCTTTGAGTGGGAGATCTTCGCCTCCCCTGAACAGGCTTCGGAGACGAGTCGTTCTTTGCTGCATCAGATCCACTGTCTCGGGCCGCAGAAGTTGATAGTCACCGTATCGGCCATGGTTCATCAGGGCGAGCATGAATCTCGCCATGTCCTCCGCCGTCGTGTGCATCATCGAGCCCTGTCCGTTCCAGACCGGGATCTCGACGTTGTTCCCATCAATACGGGTGTATGGGGTCGCATGGTGCCCCGCGAACTCATCGGCGCTGAAACCTGAACTCATCATTCCCAGTGGCGCGAATACGCTTTCGCGCATGTACTCGTCGTAAGAGGCCCCTGCCACATGACTTATCAGGTAGCGAAGGAGCGGGTACGCCGAGACCGAGTAGCGGTATCTCTCACCGGGCTCGAACACCCACGATCCCGGATCATAGTTCGTGCCCTCGGGTGTCAGCGATGCAACGAGGAACTCCTGCAGTGACATGGCCAGAAGGTGGTCCGGGCACGGCGGTCGGTACTCGGGCGAGAACGCGGACTCGGTGTCCCATGCGAACTGATACGGGAGGGCATCCAGTCCTGACCTGTGCGCCAGGAGCATCCGGACCGTCACCGGAGTTTCGAGGAAGAGCGGGTGTCGGACCGCGAAGGGAAGGTATTCGCTAACATCTGCGTCCAGGTCGATCTCTCCTCTCTCGGCGAGCTGGAGGACCGCGGTCGCCGTAAACATCTTCTGCACCGACGCGTTCATATAGACTCGGTCTTCGCCGGCATTCTCCCCGAATGCGCGCGACCAGATAACCCTGCGACCCGCGACGACTGCCACTTGGATGGAGGGAGCATTGCTTTGCGCGATGACCGCCGGAAGTTCCGCGTCCAGTCGGCCAAAGAGTGACGCGATATCAGGGGAGCCGGTCCCAGAGCAGGCGGCGCACAACGCGACAGGGAAACTCGAGACGAGAGCACGTATCCAGATTCCGCTCCTTAGCATGGTTCGCTCAAGTTGCATACGAGCTCTCAGATGGAGTGGTCGGTGCAGCTTAAGTATAGGTTCAGAGTCCGGCTTGCCGAAATTGGAGATCAGGTGCGACTGACGCGGAGCTACAGATCCGGTGTTCACCGCCTCTGCCCCTCCGATCTCCCCTGTTCCGGTGTCCCCATCGATCCCTAAACTACCTTGCGGATCGGCGTCGTTTCAGGGGTCAGGTCAGAGAGGACAGCGCGGAGATGAAAAGCAGAAGAACGGCTCGAGACAGGAGCGTCCGACACCTGGCCGCGCTCGTGGCGGGTCTCGCGGTCGCGGGGTGCGTCAGCACGAAGGCGCCCGAGCAGACGAGTCTGATGCAGCAGGCAGGGGTGAGAGTTACCTCCCAACGGGCCCGCATGGAGTCTCATGCGCTCGCCAGGAATTTCATGGCCACCGTGGAACTGACGGCCGACAGCATTGCGCGTCTGACAGACGAGGAACGGGTCCGCTACAACACTCTGGTTTGGAAGGCCAACGCGATCCCGGCGATCCAGGTATCGATGTATCACCCGGATCCGATGATCAGCTTCATGGATGGCTGGTCTCTCCTGATCCAGATGCGCCAGTACTTCGAGACCGGGGGCGGACGCGATCTGTTCGGCTCCCAGCAGCAATTGGCTGTGGATGCTCTCACGGATCTCGAAGAGGAAGCGCTGGCCACTGTCGAATCGGTCGGCCCGACGGAAACAATCGACAAGACGGAACGGTTCGTGTACCGGTGGGCGGACGCTCACCCCCTCACAAACAACCTGTATCTCCGGGAATCGGCGGCCCAGGCTGTAGCTGAGTTCGCGGAGGCGGAAACCGGCGCAGGCCTCAGCGCTCTGGGGTCGTTGTCCGAAACGGCCGCAGATGCCCAGCAAATGACCCTTGTTCTGGCAAGCTATGCGCCGAAGCAGGTGGCCTGGCAGTCTGAGTTGTTCATGGCCAATTTGCTGGACACGACCAGTGTCAGCCTGTTGCTGCGATCGATCGACGACATGGAGGTCATGTCCGCCACGACCGAGTTGATGACGGTCATGCCGAGAATGATCGCCGAGGAGCGGGCTGCGGTGTTCCGGGAGATCGCGAGGGAGCGACTCGCCGTGCTGGAAGAAATCAGCCGGCTTCGAAACGAGACTCTGCTGCAAATGGCTGAACTGATCGCTATCGAAAGGGCGGCGATCACCGCGGAGGTGTCGAACGAAAGAAGTCTGATCTTCGACGAAGTACGAGGCCTCAGTGAGGAGGCGTTCGCCGAGACCCGGAGCCTGCTGAACCACGTCATGCTCATGACCGGGCTCGGACTGGCGG
>JBDGUY010000189.1:0-5580 GCA_039585935.1 Gemmatimonadota bacterium | reverse complement strand
ACAGCACGTTCAGGGTGTCGAGCTTGACCAGCTGCGGGGTCGACCCGTTGAGTCCATGGACAGTCTATTATCCCCGCTATCGGCTCGAAGACCTGGACCCGGCCGATTTCATTACGTGGGACTTCTGGTCAAGCCCGATTGGCAATGGACCGTACCGGTACGTGCGCCATGTCCCGGAGACCATGATGGAGCTGGAGGCGAATCCGGAGTACTTCGAGGGGCCGCCGCGGATCGGCCGGGTTACTCTGAAGTTCGGACTGTCCTCGGTGCCGGAGTTGCTGAGCGGCAATGTGGACATCGCAGCTTGGGCAGAGCCGGCGCAGGCATTGCGCCTGGCCGCCGAACCCGGCTTTCAATCGTACTGGCAGTACTCTGCCCCCAGGGCGATACTCTGGAAGGCCAGCCATCCCCTGTTCGAAGATCCCGGTGTCCGGCGTGCCCTCACGCATGCGATCGATCGCGAAACGCTCCATCTGGTGCTGAACATGCCACCGGGACTGCCATTGTTCGATGTTCCTCTCACGGACAGGCAGTTTAGACGGGGCGAGCTCCCCGAGCCGATAGGGTACAATCCGGATACGGCCAGGCGCCTGCTGGCGGAGTCCGGCTGGGACGACGCGGACGGCGATGGCGTGCTGGAAAGGGAAGGGCTGCCCTTTGAATTCGAGCTCATCGTTCCAGGAGAAGTGGCAGGCAGTGGTGTCTTCATACAGAACCAGCTACGCGATGTGGGTATCCGGGTGGAGGTGTCGACTCTTGGAATTGGACAGGTCCGACGGCACTGGAGAAGCGGAGATTTCGAGGCGATCGTGGCCTTCGTACCCGAGGATCGCTTCCTTCCTATGTTCGGCGAGGAATCGGTCAGTGGATACCAGAATCCGCAGGTTGTCGAGATACTGGACGCACTGGGTTGCGAAGCAGATCCGGCCGGGCGCGACTCCCTGTATCGAGAGCTAGCGCCGATCTTCACGCGGGACCAGCCGGCCACCTTCCTCTTCCGGATGCTCAACTGGTTTGTGATGGATGCCAGGATCCAGGGGCTCAGCAGCCCATGGCAGGCCGACCCGCTGGCCAACCTGCACAAGCTGACCATCGACCCAGGACCGCCGGATGAAGCGAACGACTGAGGGGCGGCGCAGCGCGCCGAAGGGCCGGCGGTTCAGCGGGAGGTGGCTCCTGCTCCTCGTCGTTGCCCTGGCGGCCTGCCGCGGGGAAGACCAGATGGGTTCTCGGGAGGACTCGGAGGAAGGTCGCCCCTCCACGCTCACCATCGCCTACTGCTGCGACGAGTGGCTGATGTCCCCGTTCTGGGGCATGCCGATTACCCATGCGATGTTTCTCTCCCTCACCCGGATGAACGCCGACGGCGAGTTGGAGGGGCAGCTGGCCAGCCACTGGGAGCACTCCGACGATTACCGCGAGTGGATCGTGCACCTCCGGACGGACGTGCGCTGGCACGACGGAGCGCCCGTCACAGCCCACGACGTGAAGTTCACGCTGGACCTGATGAAGCACCCGGAGTTCGGGTCGGCCGCGGATGACGCGTACGAGGTAACCGTCGTGGATGACAGCACCTACCGGATCCGCTACGAGCAGTCCGGGCCAGGTAACCCGCTGGACTGGTACACGGTCTATTACCCTCGGCATCTCCTAGAGGACGTGGACCCGGCCAGTTTCGGCCAAGCGGAGTTCTGGACCGAGCCGGTGGGCAACGGTCCGTTTCGCTACGTGCGTCACCAGCCGGCGCTGATGATGGAGCTGGAGGGAAACCCCGATTTCTACGCCGGGAAGCCGGCGGTAGAGCGGCTGGTCATCAAGTTCACGGAAGGTGTCCCGGCTCTGACGGATCTACTGGCAGGGGAGGTGGATCTCGCGCCCATGGTGAACCGTCTCGATGCACTCCAGCTGGCGGCCAACGAGCGGTTCCAGGTCCTGTCGACGCCCGCGCCGTTTCGAGCCAAGGCATTGTTCTGGAATCACCGGCGCGATCCGTTCGCAGATCTCGCCGTACGAACCGCCCTGACGCTCGCGGTCGATCGGCCGGCTCTTCTGAGCGCACTCGATCTTCCAGAGGACACACCGCTGTTCGACGTGATCTTCACCCCCGTGCAGTTCCGTCGTGGAGAGCTCCCGGAGCCACGGAGGGCCGACAGGACGGAGGCAGTACGCCGGTTAAGCGAGTTAGGCTGGGCCGACACGGACGGCGACGGAGTTCTGGACCGGAACGGGAGGCCGTTCCGGTTCACGGCCCTGGTCACTCCCGGCCGCGAGCTGGAGACGGTGTCGGTGATCATCCAGGAACAGCTCCGCAGGATTGGCATCGCGATGGAGCTTCAACCGGTCGACGGGGCGCTTCGCACCCAGCGAATTGCTGCCGGAGACTTCGACGCGGCGTTCGTCGATCACCTGATGGCCGACCCCACGAGTCCGGTGCAGCAGGACCGGCTTCTCGGCCCCGGGTCCATCATCGGGTATGAACGGGAAGAGCTGTTCGAAATCCTGGAAGCCATGCGGGAGACGGTGGTCCCGGAGGAGCAGGAGCGACTGTACCGGCAGCTGTGGCCGGCGCTGCAAGAGGACCTCCCCGTGCTCTTTCTCTACCCGACGGTGTGGTGGACGGCGGCAACGAAAAGTGTGCGGGGGCTGGATCCGCGGGTATCCGATCCAGCGATTGCCCTGGATGCCTTACGGATCGAGCGCGACTCGCTGCGCTAGTTCGTTTCGGTCTCAGCAGGCTCGATCACGTATACATCGCCGCGATCCAGGTCCCGCGAGTACACGACACCCTTCCCGTCGGGCGACCAGCCGCCGGAGTGCACGTGCCACACGCCCTCCCCGAACGTGAGCTGCACCGGCTCTCCGGCCACGCGGGGGAGCTCGTCGGGGGATGCCGTCGGACTCAGCGGCAGCATGTAGAGCTCCATCGTGAAGTGACTTATCGCTTCGATGAAGGTGAGCGCACTGCCGTCGGGCGAGACATCGACCTCGGCAATGGCACCGGAACGCAGCAACACATCCTCCCCGGTGCCGAGATGGGCGACGCGTAGTTCCACAGCGCCCGGGCCGTCGGGCGCTCGCCTGGTGTACACGACCCGCTGCCCATCCAGGTACCAGCCGAAGCTGAGCGCCCCGCGCACCGTCGATGCCCGAGGATTGCTCCCATCGGGCTCGACCAGCCAGATCGCGTTTCCCTCCTCCGGAGCCAGATATCCGATGGCCGTGCCATCCGGCGCCCAACGGGGTCCCCCCTGACCTTCCGCGTGATGGGAGGCCCAGGGAAGCCGATGGTCGGACAGCTGTCTCACCCTGCCCGTCTCGGTCTCTACGATCCACAGGTGGACGGCCCCGCCCCGATCAGACATGAAGACGATCTCATCGCTATCCGGAGACCAGTCCAACAGCCGGTCGTTTGCCGGGCCTTCCGTAATCGGACGGTGCTGGCCCGAGCTCCGGTCGAAAAGCCACAGGTCGAACGTGCCGACCCGGTCGCCGTAGTAGGCGACAGACCTTCCATCTGGCGAGACCCTGGCCCCGAATTGCTGACCGGTGTAACTGGAAAGCCTCTCGTGCTCTTCCTCGGGCTGCTCGACATCCACCCAGTGCAGATCGATCTGGTGCTCGAACTGTGTGTAGGCGATCGAGCCGTCCCGCGCGACCGCCGGGGACCAGTCATAGCCGGCGCCTGCCGTCAACCGGGTCATTTCTCCCGTTTCGATCGTCACTTCCCACAGGTTGAACGTCCCTGTCCGTACGGACGGGACGACGATGCGCTCGTTGTCGGGAAACCAGGCGGCCTGCCCCCACATGGGCTCACCAGCCAAGAAAACCGTCGGCTCACCGCCCGACGCAGGAATCAGCCACAGCGATTGAACGCCACTCTCCTCTCGGGTGAATAGAATCCGCTCCCCGTCGAAAGACCACGCGGCATTCAGATCTTCGGTTCCCGTTCCTTCTTGTGGATAGCGCTGTCATGGAGCCGGGAGAACACCAATTCGGTCCCGTCGGGGGACCACGGGTTGGATCCGAGGACACCAGCCCACGCACCCATCCGCTCGAGAAACGGGATGTGCGTCTCCGTCACTTTTCGTTCGGCACCGCCGGTCGGCGGAATCCAGTATACGTCCGTGCCCGAGCCACGGTCCGAGACGAAGGCGATCTTGGATCCGTCGGGCGACCACCGGGCGTTCATCTCGTCCGCCGGGCTGTCCCCGGTGAGGATGTGAGGGTCACCGCCACCCCGCGACAGCGTGGCGATGTCCACATCGCCACCCGACTGGTGGGAGTAGGTAATCATGCTTCCATCGGGCGACCAGTTCGGCGCCCATTCCCAGCCGGCAAAGCTGGTCAGTCGCCGGATGGTGCGGTCTGCAGCGCCCGCGCCGCTGCTGGAGGACTCACCCCCTCGTCCCTGCAGCGCGGCCCATCCGATGACAAGCGCCGCCCCGGCGACCGGGACGACGTAACCGAGTCGACGCCTCCACCAGGGCGCGCCGGTGGCCGCATCCGCAGCGACACCGGAGACAGCCTCCCCCGCGAGTCCGTCTGCCAGCGTATCGGCGAACTCGATGGAACTCTTGAAGCGGTCTGCGGGCACCTTGGCGAGCGCCTTCTCGACCACTTTTTCTACGGATTCCGACACGCCTGGTCGTACGGTTCGGAGACTCGGGACAGGGTCCACCGAGTGTCGGGCGAGGATGGCTGCCGGGGTCGGGCCACTGAATGGAGGCTCACCCCCGAGCATCTCGTAGACCACGCAGCCCAGGGAGTACTGATCGGCCCTGCCGTCAAGCGCTCTGTGACCCGACTGCTCCGGTGCCATGTAGCGGGGCGTACCGACGGACATTCCGGTCTGAGTCAGCTGGTCTCCACCCGCTTGCTCCAATGCGCTGGCGATCCCGAAGTCCATGACCACCGCACCGCCGGCTGTGAGAAGAATATTGTCCGGCTTGATGTCGCGGTGCACGACTCCCTGATCATGCGCGTAGTCCAGGGCCTCGCCGACTTCACGTGCGATGCGGGCCGCATCGTCCGTTGGGAGGTGCCGTTCCTCGTCCAGCCGCTGGCGCAGGGACTGTCCCTCGACGTACGGCATCACGTAGAAGAGTAGTCCGTCCGCCGCACCCGAGTCGTGGAGCGGGAGGATCCTGGGATGATTGAGCTTCGCGGCGATGGATATTTCTCGCTGGAACCGCTCCCCGACAACCCCGGAAGCCAGGTCTGGCTTGAGGACCTTGATCGCGACGGGGCGATCGTGCTTCACATCGCGGGCCAGATACACCGTGGCCATGCCTCCGCGGCCTATCTCTCGCTCGATGGTATACCGGTCGGACAGGATCGCCTGGAGGCGATCCAGCTCGTTCGCCATGGGTATGACCTCCTGCCGCAAGCACGCCCCGGAGGGGCCGGGGATGGTCCATAGTCGGAAATTCAGGCCCAACCGGCAAATCAGGCGCTCCTGGCCGTCGTGCAGGAGTTAACAGGGATTCTGAAATTTGTGTTGGTCATGAAGTGGGTACTCGCCTGGGAGACAACCCTGCCAGTAGACGCCTAACTGCTTATCGATGAACAGGTTGCATCTTA
>JBDGUY010000188.1:0-4094 GCA_039585935.1 Gemmatimonadota bacterium | reverse complement strand
GATTCAGGATCGAGTGTCAAGTGAATCGCCTCTCATTCTTCATACCCTGACGGGCTCACATCGTGTCACGAATCCGCCATTCGGCGCGTTCTATTAACGAGTGGTCTGGTTACGGTGTTGAGCTGGCGCCGTCAGGGTTTCCGGGTCGCTCGCCCCATCTCCTGATCGAAGTGGGCGTCCACTGCGCCCCCCGTCGGTGACTCCGGTCTCCGGTTGGGGGCGCTGGACATTTCGGCCCTCGGCATCCCTTCGCCGCGAAGCGTCGCATCTGGCGCGCTGTGGTTGACTTCCGGGAACGAACGGATATCTTCTCGTGCCAGATTTGCCATGTCGGCTTCAGGGGAGTGGCGACCATACCTCCGGCGCGTCCGGAGGCTCATTATTTGAGGGTTCGTCCAGCGCAGGGTGTGCCCCCCATGGCATCTCGGTCGGCTGCTGGCCGGCGTGCGGGAACGGGGTCGATCGGATCGCGAATGCGGTCGGTTCATTCCGCTCTCAGGATCTAAGCAGGAGATGGACTTCGATGTCGCGTCTGCAGGGAACCGTGAAGTGGTTCAACAACGAGAAGGGTTTCGGTTTCGTTTCATTCGACGATGGTGCGCGTGACGCCTTCGTCCACTTTTCCGAGATTCAGTCCGAGGGCTTCCGCACGCTGGAGGAGGGCGACCAGGTCGAGTTCGACCTCGCCGAGGAAGGCCGTGGTCCCAAGGCCAAGAACGTCGTGAAGATCGTCTGACCTGACCGGTCGGGCGTCTGCGGTACAGAAGGGGAGGCTCCGCTCTGCGGGCCTCCCCTTCGCACGTCAGCGTTCCGTGCTCCCGATTCGACGTCAAGCCGATCGGATAGATCCGGCACGGCCGGCAGGGTTTCGGTCGCGGGAGTAGATTAGGGCATGAATGCACAGCTGCAGTCGTTCGTCGGAATCCGGCTGATTCTGCCTGCACTCCTCGGCTCGCTGCTGGTGGCATCATGTGGCGACCAGGGAGACGCGGAGAGAGCGGCTGACGTGCCGGTCGTGGCGGTTTCGGTCCTCCCGCTCGCGGGTGTCGTGGACCGGTTGCTGCCTTCGGGGGCGGCGGAGCTTCGGATGCTGGTTCCTCCAGGCGCCTCCCCGCACTCGTTCGAGCCGGGAGTGGAGCAGCTCACCGTGATTCAGCGCGCCGATCTCGTACTCGAGGTCGGGCACCCCGCCCTCGCCTGGGAATCCAACTGGCTGGACGGATTGCTGGCAGGCACCGCGGCAGAGCGCATCCGCGTGTCGGAAGGGTGTGTTTGGCTGGATGACGATCCGCACGTATGGCTCGACCCGGGCTGCCTGCGAACGATCTCGGAGCGGACGGCCGGGGCTCTCGTCGGAGTGTATCCCGAGCACGCCACGGAGATTCGGGATCGACTCGACGTCTTCAGACAGGCCATAGCAGCAGAAGACATCTCGATTCGCCAGTCTCTGTCCGGTCGGCGGGGGATGGCGTTCCTGGCCCAGCATGGGGCCTGGGGATATTTCGGGCGGGCGTACGATCTCGAGCAGATCGCGATTCTGTCGCATGGAAGCGGGGATGGAGGTGCGGCCCGGCTCGCGAGCGTGATCGACAGGGCAAGCGCCGCTGGGATTCAAACCGTATTCGTGCAACCACAATTCAGCATGGATGCCGCCCGCATGGTGGCTCGAGAAATCGGTGCCGGGATCAGGCCTCTCGACCCGCTGCGCAGGGATCCGCTCGAGGCACTGCGAGAAACGGCCGAAGCGGTCATGGAGGCGACGGCTCCGTGAACGGCGACGGGGCACCGGCGATCGAGATCCGCGATGTCGATGTGCGATTCGGCGAGACGGAGGCCCTCGCGTCGATCGATCTCTCGATCGGCCAGGGCGATTTCCTCGGGATTATCGGTCCCAACGCGGGCGGAAAGACGACGCTCCTGAAGGTGATCCTGGGCCTGATCGAGCCCGACCGGGGAGAAGTGAAGGTGTTCGGACGGCCGCCGAGAGCTGCGCGGGGTCTGATCGGTTACGTACCACAGTATGCCCGGTTCGACAGCGACTTTCCGATCAGCGTTGCCGAAACGGTGGGCATGGGCCGGCTCGGCCCCCGGACCCGGCGGACGTCACGCGAGAGGGATCGGGAGCTGATACGACAGGCCCTGGACACGGTCGAACTGTCTGACGTGGCAGACGTGCGCGTTGGTCGTCTGTCGGGCGGGCAGCTGCAGCGGGCGCTGATCGCCCGGGCGCTCGCGGCGGAACCGAAGGTCCTGCTCCTCGATGAGCCGACCGCGAGCCTGGATACGCACATCGGACGATCGGTGTACGGGCTGCTCGAACGTCTGGCGGAGGGAATTCCGATCGTCCTGGTGTCGCACGACATCGGAGTGATCTCACGTACGGTTCGGACGATTGCCTGCCTCAACGTCCGACTCCACTACCACCATTCCCGGGAGTTGACCCCGGAGATGGTCGAAGCGGCCTACGGCTGCCCGGTGGACCTGGTCGCGCATGGCGTACCACATCGGGTATTCGAGTCGCACGGGGACGAAACGTGATCGGCGAGGCCCTGTCGTATCCGTTCTTCCAGCGGGCCCTGGCCGCCGGGCTTCTCGCTGCGGTCGCCTGCGGAATCGTGGGCACCCTCGTCGTGGTCCGGCGGATCGCCTCAATCTCGGGAGGGCTGTCTCACTCGGCTTTCGGAGGTGTGGGGCTCGGGTACCTGCTCGGATTCGAGCCGATGCTCGGAGCTCTTGGATTCGGAGTCCTGTCGGCGCTCGGAATCGGTGTTGCCGAACTCAAGCTCCGCCAGGGAATGGATACCCTGATCGCGATGGTGTGGGCCGTCGGCATGGCGCTGGGTATCCTGTTCGTGTCGCTAGCTCCCGGGCAGGCTCCCGACCTGCTCGGATACCTGTTCGGCAACATCCTGCTGGTAAGTCCGGGCTACGTCGCGCTCGTGGCCGTGCTCGACCTCGTAATCGTCGGAGTGGTGCTGTTTCTGTTCCGCCGGCTGCGAGCGGTCGCGTTCGATGAAGAATTCGCCTGGGTGATCGGCGTGCCCGTCGGGGCGCTGTTCCTGCTGCTTCTCACCCTGGTCGCGCTCACCGTCGTCGTGCTGATCCGCGTGGTCGGGGTCATCCTGGTGATCGCGCTGCTGACGATCCCGGCTGCGGTCGCCCGGCACTGGACGGATCGACTCTCGCGCATGATGGCGTTCGCGGTTCTCACCGGCGCCGTGTCGATCGCCGCGGGACTGTTCCTCACGTTCGGGCTGTCGTCCGAGTTCGGAATCGATCTACCGACCGGACCATCGATCATCCTTCTCGCCGCGGCGGTCTACGCTGCCTCCGCCGGGTTGCGGGCTCTCACCGGCCGACTGCACGGGTCGTGATGGCGGCTGAAACTCAGCTGCAGGTCGGCGCGTAGAACAGAGCGAGGGCCGGGGGCGGCCGCCCGTTGACGGGCGGTGTGTGGGAGACACGGGAGGGTGAGCCGCCGACCGGACCTTCAGCCAAGGTCTGGCGCCTCCAGGTGAAGCGCCCGATCCGGATCGGAACGGACCAGGGGGGACGTGGTCGATGAAGAAGAGCACGAAGATCTGGCTGGGTGTGCTGGGGGGTGCTGTACTCGTCGGCGGGACAGGCGCAGTCATGGCCCTGCGAGGAAATGACGGGACCTCGGAGCACCGGACCGTAGAGGTCACGCGCGACTCGCTGGTCCAGAAGGCGCTTGCCGTGGGGAATATCGAACCCGATGTCGAAATCGCGGTTAAGTCGCAAATTTCGGGTGTCGTCCGAAAGCTCTTCATCGAAGAAGGCGCGTTCGTGAAGGCCGGCGAGCCGCTTCTCGAAGTCGCGCCGAACCCCACCCCGATCGAGCTGGCCGACTCCAAGCGCCAGGTCGAGATCCGCGACATCGAGCTCGAAAACCTCAAGAAGGATGTGGAGCGCAAGCGCGAGCTGCGCGCCCGTGAGTTCATCACGCAGGAGGAACTCGAGCGAGCGGAGCGAGACTACGAGCGTTCGCTGGTTCAGGTCCAGATGGCGAAAGAGCGTGTGGCGCTGATGGAGCAGGGAAGCGTCCGAATCGGCGATCGGAACATCGAAGGGGT
>JBDGUY010000187.1:0-4107 GCA_039585935.1 Gemmatimonadota bacterium | reverse complement strand
CGACTATTACATTTACGACGCGGATTCGTTTTCGCTCACCGGCAGGCGCAGCAGACGCAGATTGCGCCTTGGAGACAAGGTCAGGGTGCAGGTCGTGCGAGTCGACGCGGAGAGCCGGGAAATCGACCTCGACCTGCTCGAAGGACCGCTTGACCCGGACCGGGAGGTCGGCTAGACTCGCGTCAAATCGGGGTCTTCCGCCGAGCGGAGGCCCCCGTTTCGTATCTGTGCGAATCCCGGGACCATGACGGCCGAGATCGGCCGCCTCGCATGTGCCGAAGAAGCAGAGGGAGCAGCTGCAGAATGGCCGTATCCGAAGCCAGCCTCAACAGGCTCGAACAGCAGCGCCGAAGGCTCGACGAGCTCAGGGGGTTTCTTTGACATCGTAGCAAAGGAAGCGGAGCTGGTGACTCTGGATGCGAAAATGTCGAGCCCGGGATTCTGGGACCGACAGGAGGAGGCCAGGTCCGTCATCGCCCGATCGAAGGCTCTGAAGGCCTGGACGGAACCCTGGACCCAGCTGTCCGGACGAGTAGACGACCTGCTCGAGATGACGGTTCTCCTCGCCGATTCCGAGGACCAGGAACTCGAGAACGAAGTCGAGAGCGAGGTCGAGAAGCTGGACAGGGAGCTCGACCGGCTGGAGTTCCGCAACATGCTGCGCGGTCCCGACGCCCACAGAGATGCCATTCTCACGATTCATCCGGGTGCGGGCGGGACGGAGTCGCAGGACTGGGCGGCGATGCTGCTCAGAATGTACTCGCGCTACGCGGAAGGGAGAGGGTGGAGCGTCGAAGCTCTCGACCTGATCCCCGGCGACGAGGCAGGGATCAAGTCCGTGTCGCTCGAGATCACCGGTGACCACGCCTTCGGTTATCTGACGGCTGAGAACGGCGTTCACCGACTTGTCCGGATCTCCCCGTTCGATGCGCAGGGACGACGGCATACGTCGTTCGCGTCTGTCTTCGTGTATCCAGTTGTCGAAGACGAGGCCGAGATCGAGATCGATGAGAGCGATCTCCGAGTCGACACGTATCGTGCGTCTGGAGCCGGTGGTCAGCACGTGAACAAGACGGACTCCGCCGTGCGGATCACGCACATCCCCACGAACGTAGTCGTCTCCTGTCAGCAGGAGCGAAGTCAGCACAAGAATCGTGCAAAGGCGATGAAGATGCTCAAGGCTGCGCTGTATCAGCGGGCGCAGGACGAGAAGGAAGCCGAACGGAAGAAGGTGGAAGACTCGAAGACGGAGATCGCCTGGGGCAACCAGATCCGCTCCTACGTGCTGCAGCCGTACACGATGGTCAAGGACCATCGCACCAACTTCGAGGCGGGCAATGCCCAGGGCGTTCTCGATGGCGACATCGATGAATTCATCGAGGCATTCCTGCGGCAGAAGGGAGAGACGGGAGCGTGACCGGGGACCGGGATCCCGAGGTTGTCTCTGCTGCCGGGGCCGTATCCGAGCAGATCGGACTGCGAGATCAGCTGCCGATCGAGGAATGGTATGCGTCGGAGGAACGACCGAAACCGATTCGCGATCGCTGGTCGAAGTTGCTCCGACTTCGCGAACTGGGCGTGGAGCCGTACGCCTACGGGTGGGAGTCGACTCACGACCTGACCTCGGCTCTCGCGGCCTGGTCGGGCGAGGAAGACGAAGGCCCCTCGGTGAAGGTAGCGGGCCGGATCGAAGCACTTCGTGACATGGGAAAGAGTGCGTTCCTGCACCTGGGCGACCGGACCGGCAGGCTGCAGGCCTACTTCCGACGTCAGGATATGTCGGAGCTGGACGTAGAGCTGCTGGATCTCGTGGACCTCGGCGACTGGATCGGCATCGAGGGACCTCTCTTCCAGACGCGCACCGGCGAAGTGACCGTGCGAGCAGAGCGTCTTACCATGCTGTCGAAGTCCCTGCGACCACTCCCTTTCGGCAAGGTCGAGGTCGGAGAGTCGGGGGAGAGGGTGGTTCACAGTGGTTTCGCCGACACGGAATCGCGATACCGGCAGCGATATGCCGACCTGGCGGTCAACCCTGGTGTCCGCGAGGTATTCGCCATCCGGGCACGAGTGATTTCGGCCCTGCGCCGTCGCCTCGATGAGGCAGGCTTCATCGAGGTGGAGACTCCGATTCTGCAGCCCCTTTACGGCGGCGCCTTCGCCAGACCATTCACGACTCACCACAATGCGCTGGACCGAGAACTCTACCTGCGCATCGCTGACGAGTTGTACCTCAAGCGACTGATCGTTGGTTCGCTCGACAGGGTGTACGAGTTCGGGAAGAACTTTCGGAACGAGGGGATCGACCGGACGCACAATCCCGAGTTCACGATGCTCGAGTTGTACCAGGCGTACGCCGACTACGAGACGATGATGGATTTGACCGAGAGACTCGTGTCGGAAACGGCGCTCGAGGTCATCGGATCCCAGCGGGTCGAATGGGATGGGCATATCGTGGATCTTTCGCCCCCTTGGGCGCGGATCACGTTCTTCGATGCGCTGGAGCGCCATGCGGGGATCGACGCCAGGTCTGCCTCGACCGATGAGCTCGCGAGTCGACTGGCGCAAGCGGGTCGCGAGGATGTGGAGCAGCAGAGTCGAACGAAGTTGCTCGACATGATGTTCTCGGAGTGGGTCGAACCGGAGCTCGTGAATCCGACCATCGTGTATGACTACCCGATCGAGATGAGCCCGCTGGCGAAGCCCAGGCGCGGCGATCCGGCCCTCGCGGAGCGGTTCGAAGTGATCGTGGCGGGTACGGAATTGGCAAACGCGTTCAGCGAGTTGAACGATCCGGTCGATCAGTGGAACCGGTTCGCCGAACAGGCGCGAGCGCGTGCAGCCGGGGATGCCGAGGCGCAGGGACTCGATGAGGACTATGTCCGTGCGCTCGAATATGGGCTGCCCCCCACGGGCGGAATGGGCATGGGGATCGATCGCCTCGTCATGCTGTTGACGGGAAAGACCACGATCCGGGAAGTGATCCTGTACCCCGTGCTCCGTGAAGGCGATGGCTGATACCTCCTCGTCGCGCCAGGGGAATCGTCGCCTTTACGGCTACATCGCGCGCCGCTATCTGTCGAGCCGGCGCGGGCGAGGCTTTCTTTCCCTGATAACCTGGATCGCGATCGGCGGCGTGGCCGTGGGAGTGATGGCACTCATCGTGGTTATCGCCGTCATGTCCGGCCTGCAAACCGATCTGCGCGAAAAGATCCTCGGCGCCAACTCGCACGGGATGGTCCTGGAGTTGGGCGAGACCGTGCGAATGGAAGCCTGGGAGTCCGTGCTCACGCGTCTGCTGGAAGACGAGGACGTGGTGGCAGCCGCTCCCTTCATCTACACGGAGGTGGGCCTCAACGTCCCCGGTGGCAGCTACTCGGAGGGCGCCGTACTCAGGGGAATATTGAACGATTCCATTGCCCTGGCCGTGACGGAAATCGACGAGCACCTGGTTTCCGGTCGCATGCCGTTCGGAGAGACCGAGTCGGGAAGACCGGGGATCGTATTGGGAGCGAGCCTCGCGGATCGACTGGGGTTGTTCCCGGGCCGACAGGTCACACTCGTGTCGTTCCAGGGGGCCGAGCTCACACCGACGGGGATTCAGCCCCAGATGCGCCTCTACGAGGTCACCGGCCTGTTCGAAACGGGACTCTACCAGTACGACACGAAATTCGCCTACGTCGATCTCGCCTCGGCCCAGAGCCTGCTCAAGATGGGCACCACGGTAACGGGCGTCGAATTCAACGTCCGGGATCCGTGGAAGTCGGGCGAGGTCTCCGACCGCATAGAGGCCGACCTGGGATTCCCGTATCGGGTCGACGATTGGCAGAAGCAGAACTCCAGCCTGTTCTCTGCACTGAAGCTCGAGAAGTTCGCGATGGGAGTAATTCTGCTCCTCATCGTGCTCGTGGCGTCCTTCAATATCGTATCTACGTTGATCATGGTCGTGACAGACAAAATCCGGGAGATCGGAATCCTTCGCGCCATGGGGCTCACTGCGAAGGACATCACGCGGATATTCGTTCTCCAGGGAGTCGTGATCGGCTTCATCGGGACAGCGCTCGGGACGATCCTGGGCCTGATCCTCTCCCTCCTGCTCAAACGCTACAA
>JBDGUY010000186.1:0-4131 GCA_039585935.1 Gemmatimonadota bacterium | reverse complement strand
GCGTCTGGGCCCGAGACAGACGACTCCTGGGACCTCTTCATGTCACAAGAGCTTCTCCTGGAAGTGCGTGAGCACCTTGCGGCCGCACCCGAGCACGAAGCGTTCGGGTTTCTGGTGGGCCGGCTCTACTACTGCCCGTGGACGAAGAGCTCCTACGTTCTGGGCGATGGTGCCCTCAAGTCTCCTGACCCGCTTGCGTCAGGCCAGAACGAAGCACAGTTCCGTGACACCTGGCACGCTGCGTGGAAAGAGGCGCGTGGACAGGATGCTGAGATTGTCGGCTGGTATCACCGCCACGGCCTGCTGGGCGTTCAGCTCTCACAGCACGATGTGGAGCTGCACAAGACCTTCTTCCCCGAGGCGTGGCAGTCGGCGCTTGTACTGGTTCTGGGTCAGGGTGGGAATCGCGGTGGGTTTGTCCGCCGGAAGGAAGGTCAGCTCTTCTTCAATCGGAGCTTGACCGGGTTCTACGAGCTGGCCGATCCCGATGTAGACTGGACGGAGGATGTCAGGCCGACCGTTCTCGACTGGGACAACCACTCCGCGGAGAACCGGGTGCGGCTTCTTGATCTTCCCGAGCTTCCTGATTCCCGGTCGCCGGTCGTGAAGTCCGATGAGGCAGAATCCGGGAGCCAGGAGTCCAGGAACGAGAGGTCCGACGAAGGGACTTCCTTTGGACCCGGGGCGGTGACGGCCGCGCCGGTACAGTTGGATGCACGCGTGGAATCGGTCGAACCGAAAGACACGTTGCTCGATACCGACGAGGGCAGATCCGAGGCCTTCGTGGACGCCATCCAACCCCTCTCAGGCTACGACCCGATTGAGGGCTCGGTCGACCATTCCGAGACTCTGCCGGAGCCCGAACCGACGGTCGGGGAAGCTGTCAGACCAGAGAAGGCCACTCCAGAGCGGAAGCATTCACGGTCTGCCGGGGCCAGACTGGATCCGACAGATCCGGACCTAGCTGAGTTCTTCGAGGTCGTAAGGGGCCCTGCACCGTATGGCGGAGAACCGGCGGAACCACCCGTTGACCCAAGCGACATCCCGTTGGCGGGTCCGGAACCGGAGCCAGTGGAGACCAGGCACGAACCCCAGCGGGTTGCTCCGGATCACCCGAAACGGGAGTCGCCCGAGGAAGCGGCTCGTCCAGGCCGACGGGTAGAGCGCCAGGCGCCTACGTCAAAGGCGCCGGAGGGGCTGCCGTTTCTGCTCGAGGCCGAGGAAGCGCCTCACCCGGAGCTGCCGGGCGAGGCGACTATTCGTTCGCTTGCGAACCAGATCGACGAGATCCTCGCACTCTCCGAATCCGCTGTCCCCGAGGCGAGTCCGGCGCCGAGGGCTGCGCATGTCGACTCGGCCTCGGACCGGTTCTACGACTACAATGTGCCAATCGTGATGCCTTCCCCAGATCGTTTGGCGGTTCCTGAGCTGATGCGACAGCACTGGAAGCTGGCCGCTGGAGCCGGAGCCGTGGTGCTCATTGTTGTCGTCATGATCCTGCGCGCCATGATGGGCCAGGCACCCACCGATCCTGCAGCTTTCCGGCCCGCTGCCGTCACTGCCTACAACGACATTCAGTTTCAGCAACTCGGCAGGGCCGTGGCCCGGCAAATCGTCGCGTACGACGAGCGGCGCGCGGACTTCGAGTTGGGGCGGATAGACTGCGCAAGTCTTGCACTGGGTCACACAGAGATTTCGCAGGCGTTTGCTGCCTACTCGGAGCGCTTCGCCGTCGTGGGGACGCGACTCCCCGCTGCGGATCGGATGGAGTACCAGCGTCTCGCCAGCGAGGCGACGGCGGTGACGCGCCACTTCGAGCAGGCTGGCTGCGCTTCGGAGTAATCGCGCACCGACACCCTCATAGCGTCTGATCTCCCGATCATCCCCTGAAAGATCCCGCCCGGCTGAAGGGTAGGGATCTTGCTCACTCCTCTTAGGGCGGACTCACCGCCGGATCGACTGCGGGTGCCAGGGAGATGGCCATAACTATTTGCTATGGTTGACCTTGGAGCGGAATGTGTTGGCGGCAGAAGGAGAGACGACATGAATTCAGTGGCCGAAACCGGCGTCAAGTAGTGAAAACTTTGACCAATCTCGCACCCGGATGAGCGAGCAAGCCCACGCGCAGGGGAACGTCGAGGAGATGGCGGCCGTGCCAGACGACCGACCACGGTCTCCGGAGCAAGTGGTGAAACCACTGCCTGCCCAGACGTGTGTCCACTGGGTCCCATCCAAGCTCCAGAGCCAACCTCAGGCCTCTCATTCGCTGGACGTGGTGGTGACCCAAAGCGTCCTTGCGGACGTGGAAGCTAACCTTGAAGGCTCGGCGAACGGCGGCGCGGCCGGCCTGCTGGTCGGTGCCGTGTTCAAGTGTCCGACCTCGGGTCGGCTCTGGGTCCATGTGTCCGGCACCAGACCGTTTGCAGAGCCATTTGGTGAGGACGCCGAGGTCGGTGAGTTCGGTGCCATCGCGATCCCGCTGATCCAACGAACAGAGAGTGCCGGTGAGCAAGTCGTGGGCTGGTACCGCGGTCATACGTCGCTCGGCGTGTATCTCTCGGAGAACGAGTCCGCTATCCACAACGTCCATTTCCCCGAGATGTGGCAGCTCGGGTTGATCAAGCTGACCTCGGGAAGGGCCGGAGGAGTGTTCCTCCGCTCGCCGGACGGTGCGCTCAGTCGCAGCGGGTACTGGCCATTCTACGAGCAGCTTCACGAAAGCTCCTACCTGGCCAACGGCAGTCTCCGAACCTTTGTCGGTTGGCAGAACCACCGGACCGAAGTCCCGGTGTCACAAGTCGGTGAGGACGGAGTTACGGCTTCGTTCACACCCTCTCCGAATGCCCACTCCCGGAATGCCAGCCCGGCCGGCAAGACCGCGCCGGTACACGTGACAGGTGTGCAAGGAATGCGGTCAGCACGAAGAGGAGGATCCGGCGAGAGCCCGTTTCAGCAGAGAGTCGACTACGCGGGCACCCCCAAGCCCGACCTGTCGTCAGGGCTCGCTCCCGGTGCACCATCCGGTGAATCAGAGGAGGAATACTTTGCCCACGAGCTGAAACGGAAGTTGTCGGCGGTGGATGTCACCCTCTCTTCGCTGGGACCACCCGGCCCGCCGCCTTCGGAGTCCGGCAGAGAGTCCGAGGATTCGGCTGCTGCCGGAGAGTCGACGGGTACGGCACCCTCCGATTCGCCGGCAGACGATCCTGTAGAGGTGGCGCGCCCTTCGCGCGTGACGGCCGCACCGGCCGAGCCCGCTGGTCGCCTGTCGCCGCCAGGGGTAAGGGTGTCCCCTCGCTGGCTGCTGATCGTGCTAACCGTGGCGACGGCAGCCGCAGCTGGACTCATCTGGCTGTCCAGCCGCAGCTCGGCTGATGAGGCTCCGGTGGAAGAGGAGACGACAAGTGCCGTCTCTGTCCCGGAAAGCCAGGCCCCTGTCGCCGCTGTCGTCGGTGCCATTCCCGCTAGCAGGATCAGCCCGCCACCCGCCGAGGTGATCAGCCCGCCACCTGCCGAGGTGATCGCGGAGGAGCCGGTCTTCGCGGGAGAACCGGCCAGCACGCCGTTTGCTCGCGCGCTCGAAATCCTGCAGCAGGAAGTCGAGAGCTACAGGCGGCAGCAGGACGAGTTTGCCAGAGGTCTGATCGGGTGCAACGTCCTCAATTCCAGGTATCGTTCCGTCGACGAGGCGTTCCTACGTCTGGCCACAGCGCTCGCCGAGGCCGAGGAGGATGGGGCGGACGACGTTGCGAGACAGTTTGAGCAGGCGGGCGTCTCAATGGATGAGGTCGACCAACACTTCGACGCATCGAGTTGCCCGAGACCCCGATAACCACTCCCTTCGCCCGATTCCCTGCAAGCGTTTTTCTCTGTTCGTCTCCTGGCCGCACTCCGGTCCCCTGTTGAGCATGCGGGCCTGATGATGTAGTCTTAGGAGACCATCGTATCTGTGTGAGTGGTGTGTGGCGGAAGACGAAGGGATCGGGAACGATGGACAGCATGCCTTGGAGTAGTGCGTCGTCGCACGACGGCGCGGACGGCTCGTATTCGACGAACTCCCCGTTTGAACTCGTCCCTCCGGCCGAGACGTTTCCCGGCAATGAGTCCATTCTCTGGACGCCCTGGAAGCTC
>JBDGUY010000185.1:0-6202 GCA_039585935.1 Gemmatimonadota bacterium | reverse complement strand
TGGTGACGGCAGTCAGTCCCGGAGCTTCTGCTACGTGTCGGACGAGGTCGAGGGGATCTACCGGATGTTTCTCGGCGATCATGTGGGACCGGTGAATATCGGGAATCCGGTAGAATATACGATCCTGGAGTTGGGTGAAATGGTCCTCGACCTGCTCGGCTCCGATGCGGGAATCCGGCATCTGCCGCTCCCGACAGATGACCCGAAGGTCCGGCAGCCGGACATCTCCCGTGCAATCGAGTATCTCGGCTGGGAGCCGGAGGTCCCGTTGTCCGAGGGACTGGTCACGACGGTCGACTACTTCAGGCAGCTCCATTCGCATGGAACTCTGCCCGTTCCTCCGGTCCTCACGAACGACGACCAGCCCGATGGAGTCACAGGGTGACCGGGCCGATTCCGGAAGGTGCGCGGCAGCTCTCGGTCGTAATACCCGTGTACAACGAGAGTGCGACGATCGAGCAGGTCGTGGATCGGGTGAACGCAGTGACGCTGAAGATCGAGCTCGTAGCCGTGGACGACGGGTCGACGGACAGGTCACCGGAGATCCTCCAGCGACTGAAAGAGGACGGTCGCATCGACTGTCTGATCGTCCACGAATTCAATCAGGGGAAGGGCGCCGCGCTCAGGACCGGGTTCGAGGTGGCCGGTGGCGACATCATTATCGTTCAGGATGCGGATCTCGAGTATGATCCGGACGAATACCACAAGCTCCTGCGGCCGATTCTGGAGGGGAAGGCCGACGTGGTGTACGGCTCCCGATTCATGGGAGGAGAGCACTTCTGGCACTACGTGGGAAACCGGTTTCTCACGATCCTGTCGAACATGGTGACGAATCTGAACCTGACCGATATGGAGACCTGCTATAAGTGCTTCCGGCGGGAGGTGCTCGCGGGTCTGAGGATCCAGGAGCGTGGATTCGGCGTCGAGCCCGAGTTGACGGCCAAAGTCGCGAGGGGCGGCTGGAGCGTGTATGAAGTAGGAATCTCGTATAGTGGACGAACGTATGCGGAGGGGAAGAAGATCGGCTGGAAGGACGGATTCCGCGCGATCTGGTGCATTCTCAAGTACGGGCTGTTCGGCCGTGGAACCGTCACCTCTGCACCGTCGGTTGACGCAGCGCAGGCCTGAGATGCAGAGGTCCGTCTCCGCTGCTGAGAGGTGCCTGGTTGCCGGATCCATCCTGCTGATCGCAGCAGGATGCGGCGGTGGAGGGCAGGAGACGGCAGTCGACCGGGGCGATCAGTTGCTTGCGGCAGGGCACGCGGAGGCGGCGGTCGCGGAGTACAAGCTCGCTCTGCGCCAGCTTGGCGAGCAGCCGGAAATCCTGCTCCGGCTCGGCCATGCGTACGGGGCCAGGGGCGATGTCGATGCGACGCTCGAGTACTTGCGCCCCCTGCTCGAGTCCGGGCCCGAATACCAGTTTCAAGTCGCGGCTGAACTGTCGGAAGCCGGGCGGGTAGCCCGTGAACGGGGCTCGCCGGACAACATGGCACGTGCCATGGAACCGGTGCTCTCACTGGGGATCGGGATGGTGCCGGAAGACCTGCGCTATCCGCTGGCCGCGTACTACGCCGAGCTCAGCGACTGGAACCGTGCCATCCCACTATACCTGGCAGTGCTCGAAGGGGACGAACCCCCTGAGGCGGCAGTGCTGGAGACGGCGCGGGCATTCCAGGAGGTAGGCGGCTGCCGGGAGGCGCTCGGATACTACGAACGCTACCTGGAGACAGCGAGCAGGAGGAGCCGACGAGAGACGACCTGGGAGTACGGGACCTGTCTGTACGAAGTGGCGATGGCGGACAGAGCCCAGGGTAGACCCGGTGATGCAGCAGACAAGCTCGACCGTTTGATCGACCAGGGAGTGCCTCGGAACCTGCTCGACAAGGCGCATTACAACCGCGGAGAGATCCGCTTGCAGGTCGGCGACCTCGAGGGAGCGGAATCGGACTTCCTGGCGGTTCTCGAGTTGAATCCGGTACGAACCGGTCCGCTGGTACGTCTCGCGGAAGAACGAATCCGTGAGATCCGGTTTGGGGTGCGATAGATGAGAGGGATGGAAGGAACGGGAATGCCGGAATCCACGCCGCGCCAGCGGTATGACTGGTCCGCCGAGCGGTACGAAAAGGGCCAGTACTCCAAGGCGATCCGCGGCTTCCGGGATCACCTGTTTCGCGATCCGCTCGACCCCACGGCGGACAGTGCGCGGCTGTTGCTCGCCGAATCGTATCTCGAGTCCGAGCAGGAGCTCCTGGCGGCGAACGAGTTTCGACAGCTCGTGACCACGAGACCGAACAGCTCCCTGGCGGATGACGCGCAATACGGGATCTGCCGCTCCTATTGGGCCCTGTCTCCGAGCATTCCGCGCGACCAGGACTTCACGCGCAAGGCGATCGAAGAATGTGCGCGGTTGGTCGAGTTCTATCCCCGGAGCCCGGTAGTGTCCGAAGCCCGCACCGTGGGCGAGGAGGCCAGCCAGAAGCTCGCGGAGAAGGAGATGTCCATCGGCAAATGGTATTTCAGTCGACGGATGTACGAATCGTCGATCATCTACCTGGAGTCGGTGCTCGTCAACTATCCTGGCTCCGCCGTCGAACCGGAGGTGCTGGGGCTGCTGGCCAAATCTTACAGATATGTCGGATTCCGGCGTGAGGCGGAGCAGATCGAGGCTCGGCTGCTGGAATTGTATCCAGACAGCAAGGAAGCCGGCGAGATCGAGCGAGAAGACGGTTCCGGCTCCGAATGAACGGCCGGCGGATCGGAGTATTCGGCGGGGCATTCGATCCGCCTCATATCGGCCACCTGGTGGTAGCCCAGGACGTGATCGAGGCTCTGGACCTGGATCTCCTGCTGATCGTCCCGTCGGCGCGACCGCCGCATCGGGAAGCCGTTCTCGACGCGGAACAGCGGCTGGGACTGGTGCGGACCGTATTCGATGGTGACCCGCGCATCGAGGTCAGCGATATCGAGTTGCGTCGTCCGGGTCCGTCGTGGACCGTGGATACGCTCAAGGAGATCCGCAGGCGCTGGAAGCCGGACGAGCTCGTACTGGTGATCGGCGCCGATCAGTATCGAAGCTTCGACACTTGGCGTGATCCGCTGGGGATCCTGGAGTTGGCCGAGCTGGCCGTGATGCCGAGAGATGGAGAACTCCCGCGGGAGGACCCGCGCCACCCGTTCGTGGCGGCGCCGGTTACGCGCGTGGACGTGTCGAGCACGCGCGTACGGGAAAGACTCTCGACGGGACGCTCGGTGCGATATCTCGTTCCCGACACGATTCGGGAACGATTGGAAGAAATCTGGTCCGAGAGGAACGTCGGTGTGGAGGCAAACGCATCGATGGTACCGACCGGCCTCGAGAAAGATGCGACCGACGGATGCTGAAGACTCTGGTCAACCGGGTAATGGGAACGCGCTTCGAGCGCGAAATGAAGCGCCTGCAGCCGATCGTGGACGAGATCAAGCTGCACGAGGAACGACTTGCGGAGGTCTCCGAGGATGACCTGAAGGCCCAGACGCAGAAGTTCCGCGATCTGATCCACGAGCGTACACAAGGCCTGGAAGAGGAAATCGAGCGAATACGGGACGAACGGCGTCAGTCGGAAGACCCGGTTCGCAGAGAGGCCCTGACTGCCCGGCTCGGCGAAGCCGAAGAGGAACTGCAGGAGACCACCGAGGAGGTGCTGAACGAGATCCTGGCCGAAGCGTTCGCCACGGTACGGGAGGCGTGTCGGCGCATGCTCGGCTCCGAGATCTCGGTCACGGGTCACGCGATGACGTGGGACATGGTCCCGTACGACGTACAGCTGATCGGTGGGATCGTGCTGCACCAGGGCAAGATCGCGGAAATGGCCACCGGTGAGGGTAAGACGCTCGTCGCCACCCTGCCGCTGTACCTGAACGCGCTGCCCGGCCGCGGAGCACACCTCGTCACCGTGAACGATTACCTGTCCCGCCGTGACTCCCAGTGGATGGGTGCGGTGTTCACCTGGCTCGGACTCACCGTGGGCTGCCTGGATGACACACGCCCCGGGAGCGAGGAACGCCGCGCCGCGTACCGGACTGACATCACCTACGGAACGAACAACGAATTCGGTTTCGACTACCTGCGCGACAACATGGTCGTCCGGGTGGAGGACCGGGTCCAGCGAGGCCACAACTACACGATCATCGATGAGGTGGACTCGGTCCTGGTGGACGAGGCGCGTACGCCGCTCATCATCTCCGGCCCGGTAGGCAAGGCGGACGACCAGCAGATCTACAAGAAGCACAACGCCCAGGTCGCGAGCCTGGTGCGAAAGCAGCAGCACATCGTAAACGAGCTCGTGGGTGAGGCCGAGAAGGGTCTCAAGCTGATAGAGGAGGAGTCGGAGGAAGCGAGCGAATTCCAGACCGGAAAGCAGTTGCTCGCCGCGCAGCGTGGCGCTCCCAAGAACAAGCGCCTGATGAAGCTGCTCAACGAGACCGGGGTCAAACAGCTCGTGCAGCGGACGGAAGCGGCCCTGATGCGCGAGAAGGCAATGGCCGAGGTGGACGAGCTTCTGCTGTTCACGACCGACGAGAAAGGCCACACGATCCAGATCAGCGAGAAGGGGCAGGACCTCCTGAGCCCCGGTGATCCGGAAGCGTTCGTCGTCCCTGACATCTCCGAGGCGGTCAAGAAGGTCGAAGACAACGAGAAGCTGAGCGCTGATGAGAAGAGGGACCAGATTCAGCAGCTCGAACGGGATTACGCCGAGAAGTCCGAGCGGCTCCACATCATCCACCAGCTCGTGAAGGGCCACGCGCTGTACGAGAAGGATGTGGAGTACGTGGTCGAGAGCGGCGAGGTGATCATCGTCGACGAATTCACCGGCCGGAAAATGCAGGGGCGCCGGTGGAGCGACGGGCTTCACCAGGCAGTGGAAGCGAAAGAGGGCGTCAGCGTGCGCGGTGAGACGCAGACTCTCGCCACGATCACGATTCAGAACTACTTCCGGATGTACTCGAAGCTGGCCGGCATGACCGGTACGGCCGAGACGGAAGAGGCCGAATTCCACGAAATCTACGGGCTCGAAGTCGTCGTAATCCCGACCAATCGCCCGATTCGGCGGATGGACGGGGAAGACCTCCTGTACCGCACCAAGCGGGAGAAGTACGCGGCCCTGCTGGACGAGATCGAACGCATGCACCTGCGCGGGCTTCCGATCCTGGTGGGTACGACGAGTGTCGATGTGTCGGAGACGCTCGCCCGGATGCTGAAGCGCCGCGGACTGGCGCACGAGGTACTGAACGCCAAGCAGCACGAGAGGGAAGCAGAGATCGTCGCCCGCGCCGGACACCCGGGGGCGATTACGATCGCCACGAACATGGCCGGCCGCGGAACCGACATCAAACTCGGCGCCGGCGTCGTCAAGTGCGGCGTATGCGGCATCGAGTCGAACATCCCGGCATTCGGTCAGGTTCACGAACCCGCGGACCTGACCCAGGACCAGGTCACGACGCTCGGCTGCTACGGGGACCCGCCGTGCGGGCTCCAGATTCTCGGAACCGAGCGACACGAATCGCGGCGTATCGATCGCCAGTTGCGGGGACGGGCCGGTCGCCAGGGGGATCCGGGCTCGAGCAGCTTCTTCCTGTCGCTCGAAGACGACCTGATGCGCCTGTTCGGAACGGATCGCGTCGCGCGCGTGATGGACCGGCTGGGGGCCGAGGAAGGCGAAGTCATCACACACCCTTGGATGACCAAGTCGATCGAGCGAGCCCAGCGGCGAGTCGAGCTCCAGAACTTCGAGGCCCGGAAGCGCCTCCTGGAGTACGACGATGTGATGAACCAGCAGCGCGAGGTGATCTACGATCTTCGGCTGTTCGCGCTCGAGGGTGGGGAGGACCTGAAGGGCGAGACGTGGGACATGATCGAGCGGTCGATCCGCATCGAGTTCGCCCGGCTGGTCGAGCATGGCAGTCACGCCGACGACTGGGACCTCAAGGCGCTGCGCGAGCGGCTGCTGTTGGACTATTTCCTTGTCACCTCGTTCCTCAACCGCGACAACGAGAGCCCGGCGGACTACCCGTGGCCCGACACGGAGGCGCTGGAACAGGCGATCGTAGACCATGCGCACGAGGCGTATCACCAGAAGCTGGACAGCTTCGGGGACAGCTGGGAGCGCGTGCTGAGCTTCGTGGTGCTGTCGGTGATCGACGAGAAGTGGAAGGACCACCTGTA
>JBDGUY010000184.1:0-7500 GCA_039585935.1 Gemmatimonadota bacterium | reverse complement strand
CCGTGCACCGCCGTCTCGACCGTCATACTCGTGCTCTCGTAGCCCAGCGCCTCCGGCCCATTGTCCGCTGTGAAGATGACGATGGTGTTTTCGGCGATGCCCAGTTCGTCGATCGTAGCCAGCAGCTCGCCGGTATAACTGTCGATCTGAGCCAGCAGGTCGGCCCACGCACCGTTCCCCGTGTGTCCCTCGAAGTCCGGATGCGGCAGCGAGGGGAAATGCGTCGCTGTATAGGGCAAGTACACAAAGAACGGAGTGCTTGCTTCGGCCTGACGCCGCATGAAGTCGATGGCCCTGTCGGTCAGGTCGCGATCGATGAACGGGCGGTACTCGAGGTTGTAGGGGCGCACCTTCGTCGGCGTTTCCCCTCTCCGTGCCTCCATCACGTACGTCTCAGGAACTCCGCTCTCGGCATCCGCTCTCGGCAAAGCCCGGCAGCGCAGAGTAGACCGACTCATCCGTTGAGTTGGGTATTCCATACCACTCGTCGAAACCCTGATCGGTTGGAAAGCGACCGTCGGTTCGACCCAGATGCCACTTCCCGTACATGCCCGTCGCATACCCTTCCTGCGACAGCATTTCGGCCATTGTTACTTCCCATTGCACCAGCCCGTAGACGCCCTCGCCGAGCGGCACCGTGGCGTTTCCACTGCGTATGGCGTATCGGCCGGTCATCAGTGCCGACCGGGACGGCGTGCACTGCACCTCGACATTGAAGTTCGTCAGGCGGAGGCCCTCATCGGCCAGACGATCAATCCGAGGTGTGGCCGCGCCTCGGGTGATGCCGCCTCCGTTGAACCCCGGCTCGCCCCAGCCGAAGTTGTCCATGAACACAAGGACGATATTCGGCCTTTCCTGCGCGTATGCGGGTGAGAAGCCGAGCACCAATGCACACGCAATCAACACCAAGGTCGTCGTTCTGTACGCTCTCATCGATTAGTCCTCCTCTTCTTTAGCGCCAGACGAATTTGAATGCGAACTCGAAGTTCCAGTTGAAGGGCCGTGGCCCGCGTCCTACTCCGTCGATCCGTCCTCGAAATCCATTCGAGCCGCGATCGCCTTCAACGTCGCGAGCTCCACGTCGCAGATCGCCCGAGTGGCGACGATCAGAGACCAGGCTGCGTAGGCCTCGGCGCCCTCGGCGCGGCTTCGGAGCTTCTCGGTCTCTCCACCGCGTTTCCAAGGCCCGACGTTATCGCTCGCGTCCAATACTTCCGCTTCCGCCTGGGCGTGCATGCGCGCCTGCGCGGCCATGGCGTCGCCCTTGATCCTGTTCGACGAGGCCTCGGCGATTGCGATCGACCGCCCCAGACTCTCGCGCGAGGCCCCGGACGCCTCGATCGTCCGCCTCAGAGTCCTCATGCGTTCTTCGAATTCTCCCAGTCTTCGCCGAAGACCGTCAGCCGGTCGGTCGTCAAGAACACGCATTCCTCATCCCCGTCTCCGAAGCGAATCGTGACTCCGTCGTGGGTTGCCACAGACTGTGCGGTGGCAGTCTCGCGGCTTCGTCGCTCACGGTCGGACCTTCGCTGACTCAGGCCCGACCGTTACGGCGTGAACCAGATCGGCGACGTGTAGGCCCGTTCCTGGGCGAACATCTGGACCGTCTCAGGCATCGTGACCCCGAACCGCTTCGAATCGTACGCCTGCCACGTCGGCGTCGGGATCTCGAGCACGCGGGCGTAGTAGAACGCACGCTGACCGGGATCGAAGTCGGGATCGGTCCACACCGCCCTCAGCTCTGCGTCACCGATGGTGTTCAGGTAGCTCGCGTCAGCGACGTTCACGGTATTGCCCACAGGGGTTCTGCAGCGTCCGTCGCTGTCGATCGTGCGACCGTCGGAAACCGCCACGTCGTACACGCGCTCCTGACGCTCCCCGTTGTCGTCGATCCATCCCTTGATGATCTGGATGCGATCGAGGTTGCCGGACCAGGGGTCCTTCATGGCCCCCACCATGAAGACTGGGGCCTTGCCGCCCGCCGGCCGTGCGGACAGATCACCGCCCATGGGCACACCCTTCTGGTAGCCGATCTCCACCGCATCCGGACGGTAGACGTCGTTCGTGCCGTAGGCCCAACCCCCGAAGAAGCGCACGACGATGCGCGTCCCCGTGGTGGCATAGGTCTCCTTCTTCTGCATCCCGTTGAAGAGGCCCTCGCGGGTGTTCTCTCGTGCCCAGACCGCCGCCAGCCCACCAGCGAGCGATTCGTAGGAGTAGCTCGAGAACTCGGGGTTACCGGACAGGGACGCGATGATGGTGTGCTCCCAACGGTCAGGCGCGGGTTCCAGGTGAGCCGCCTTGCCGAAGAAGTTCTCCTCCCGGGTGGTGGCCAGTGACGTATGCGCGTCGGTGCTTCCGACCATACCGAACTTGTAGGGATTGACGCCGAGCTGTTCCTCGAGCTGCATGCCCACCTGCAGCGCGGAGCGGGCGTACTCGTATTTCAGCATCCAGTCTTCCTTGGGGTTCAAACCGACGATGTCGGACTTGTCCCACGTGCCGTAGTCGGCAAACTCGTCGTCCGGTGACAGCAGGGGGTGGGCCTCCCCGTCCCCCTTGATCTGGGTGACCTCGTACAGGGGCTCGAAGCGGGCACGGGCTTCGGCGTAGGCACGATCCACCGGCTCGCCGTTCAGCCGCTCCACCGGGAACATCAGACCGTTCGACACGTTACCGTTGTGGGCGATCCCCAGGATGGATCCGCCCGTGTCCTCTTCATAGGCCTTCATGTACTCCCAGAGATCCTCCGGGTCGGCAGAGTCGAAGGCGCTGAACGGCACGACCTGGCTCGCCCTGTCGCGGCCGTCCTTGAAGATGACGACCCGGTGCAGGTTGCCCGGCGCCTGGTTGGTGGCGATGGACGTCCATTCGAAGCCGATGAGCGCCGTGAAGCGACCGGGATCGTTGTACTTGTCGGCAAAGGCGATCTGACGGTCCCAGACCGAGCTCATCATCTTCGGGTTGGCGATGGGGTCCGTGCCCGGGGTCACGGCCTCGCCGATCCATTTCTGAAACGCGTCGCGGGACTTGCCGGCCTTCACCAGCTCGTATACCTCCCGCCCCCACTCGGTCTTGAGCAGCTCGGGATTCGACTCGGCGATGTAGGGCGCCAACCCCAGGTTCTCGGCATGATCCGACACTACCAGGAAGTCCAGGGGGCGAATCAGTCGCACCCGCTCCCCGTGGGATGCCACGATTTCCTCACCGAGGGCGAAACGGTAGGCCTCCTCCGGACCGAGGGTATTGCCCATCATGCCGGCGTCGGTGGAGTAGGAGGTATGCAGGTGAGTATCACCCCAGTAGACACCTTCGGCGAAGTCCGCATCGGCAGCCTCCCGCTGGACGTACGGTGAGGTGAGTAGATCTCCGGTGGCTGGCGCAGGTCCTCGGGATAGGTGTACTCCTGCGCCACGGCCGACGCGGGATCGATCACACTCACGAGCTGGACGCAGAACAGCGCGGTCAGCGGTGCGGCCAACAGCCTCAGGGTGTTCACGTTCGGTGTGCTCCTCTTGATTAGCGTGCCTTGACTTTGACCCGCCATGGGCGGACGGAGTCCCGCAAAGCACACCGCGTGCCGTCGTTACGGGTGTATGGCAGGTTGTATAACTGTATGTTTATTATGACGTTAGACTATAAGGGCGCGTCGGCACATCCGAGAAGGGGATCGAGATGGGCGAGTTTTCGCCCCTTGTTGCGCCGGAAGGGTGTCAGATTTCGCCCCCCAGGGCTATTTTCTTCCGCGTCCATCGTGCGACGGTCTGATGCGGAGAAGAGCCAGTGGATTCCATAGCCCTGCACATCGACGAGCTGCCGGGTCCTGCATTGGCAGCCGACCACGACGGATCCATCCTCCAGGCGAACGCCCACGCCGGGAAGCTGTTTGGAATGGAGCCCGAAGCCATGATCGGCCGCGAGTTCCACAGCCTGATCGAGGAGGAATCCCACGAGGAGTGGCTCGAGCGACTGGGGTCGATTTCAGTGCCCGGGTCGGCGGTGCAGTGCGATCGCGTCCGCTGTGTAACCGGTGATGGTCGCGAGCTGACGGTCGACATCGACGCAGGCGCCACGGAAGACGGAAGGCTTGCGATCCTGATTCGGGACGTCACGGACGAACGCAGGGCCTTCGCGGAGCTGGAGACGCGGGAGCAGCGGCTCCGAATCGGTGCGCTGCACCTCACGGATCTGATCCAGTTCGTGGACGTACCTCGCGACCAGGTCGACTGGTACGGGGACTTCGACGGATTGCTGGGCTACGCAGATGGCGAGTTCCCGCGCACCCTGAGCGGCTGGCTGGAGTTCATACACCCGGACGACCAGGATCGGGTCGAAGCGGATTACCAGGCGTTCGTGACAAGCGGGGCACCGACCTGGCAGTTCCGATACCGGATTCGTGCCGCGGATGGGACGTACCGACATCTGCTCGACCGCGGGTCGTTCGTCAGCTTCGTCGACGGCGCCGGGACCCAGGGGATCGGCGGGATCATCGACGAGACCGAGCACGTCCTGGCCCGACAAGAGCTCGAAGCCGCACTCGCCGAAGTCTCGAAGCTGCGCGACCGACTGCAGGCCGAGAGCCAGTACCTGCAATCCGAGATCGCGTCGATGAGCGGCTTCGAAGAGATGGTTGGGCGCAGCGACGCGCTCAAGATGGCATTTGCCCAGGTCGAGTCCGTGTCCCACACGGATGCCACCGTACTGCTACTCGGGGAGACGGGAACCGGGAAGGAGATGCTGGCCCGTGCCATTCACCAGCGGAGCGCGCGGAGTGACCGAGCGCTGATCAAGGTGGACTGCGGCACTCTGCCTGCCGGGCTCGTGGAGAGCGAGCTGTTCGGCCACGAGAAGGGTTCCTTCACAGGCGCCCACGACCGGAAGATCGGACGCTTCGAGCTGGCGCACGGGGGGACGATTCTACTCGATGAGATCGGCGAGCTTCCGCTCGAACTGCAGGTAAAGCTTCTGCGCGCCATCGAGGAAGGCGAGATCCGACGGGTGGGAGGCAAGAACGATTTGTCAGTCGATGTTCGGGTGATCGCTGCTACGAATCGTGACTTACTGAATGAGGTGCGGGAGGGGCGCTTCCGCGCGGATCTGTACTACCGTCTGAACGTCTTCCCGATCACGTTGCCTCCGCTCAGGGATCGTCGCGAGGACATCCCCGACCTCGTCTCCTATTTCGTCGGCAGCAGCGCCAGGCGTCTGGGAAAGCACGTCGTCGGCGTCGCCGAGTCAAGCATGGACACCATGGTCGCGTATGAATGGCCGGGGAATGTCCGCGAACTGCGAAACGTGATCGAGAGAGCGGTGATCCTGTGCCCCGGGGACACCCTGGTCGTGGATCCCTCTCAGCTGGGCGTGAGCGCTGCAGCCGTCGCTCCGACGCGGGGTGCGCTCAAGGATGATCTTCACGCAGTCGAGCGCGCGAGAATCCTGCAGGCGCTCGAAGAATCCGGATGGAAGATCAAGGGGCACGGCAACGCGGCCAGCCGCCTGGGCATCGCGCCCAGCACGCTACGCTCGCGCATGAGGACGCTAGGGATCACTCGGCCGCGCTGAGTACGAGTGAAGGCGGTGGCGGAGCACCCCCGACTGACGAAAGCCCGCGAAATCGCGGGCTTTCGTCAGTCGGGGCGCGGGGATTTGTCGTCGAGGCGAAGCCGAGACCCTTTGGCCGCGCAGCGGACAAAGCACTCCGGACCTCCTGCCGTCGAGCCGCAGGCGAGACCCTGAGCAGGCGCAGCCTGCGAAGCACCCCATGCCGATTTCGTGCGCTGACTGGCGCTGGTAGGCGCTGGCATCTGCGTGAGTTCGGGTGAGTAACGCCAGCCAACAGCAGTCCGGAGCGGTGGACACTGGCACTGACGCTGACAGTGTCCGGCATGGCTGGCGTACCTCGAGACGTGCCGTTACCGACGGACGTGTCGAGTCATCACACATCCATGTGAAGCTGCCACCACTCCTCGGCCCTGCGACTATCCCAACTGGCCGCTGTGGGACACTCGGCCAGCGCGTCCGACACCTGGTGAGCGCTCTGCGGTCTGTCGGCCGGGTCTTTCTTGAGGCACCCGAGAATGACCTGCTCGACTTCCATTGGAACGTCTAACTCGGTCCGGTCAGATGGCGGGATCGGCTCCGTCTGAACGTGGTGGATCACCACAGCCAGGGGAGTCACCTCGTCGAAGACCGGTAGCCCCGTCAGAAGCCAGTAGCCGACACACCCGAGCGCGTAGAGATCCGCTCGGCCGTCCACCTGCAGGCCCCGGGCCACTTCGGGTGCCATGAATGCGGGAGTCCCCGCCACGACGTCATCTGCCGTGAGCTGCCCGTCGGTCCCCACCAGGTCATCACGAGTCTTGACGAGTCCGAAGTCCAGTACCTTGACGAAGTCGTAGTCGAGGCCCTGGTGACACGCGAAGATGTTTCCAGGTTTGATGTCTCGGTGGACCATTCCCGCGTGGTGGGCCTCGGAGAGGGAGTGGCAGATCTGTCGCAACAGGTATATGGCCCTTTCCGGTTGGACCGGTCCAAATCGCTGGACAAGTTCGGCCAGGGTGAGACCGTCGAGCAGTTCCATGATGTAGTAGAACGCACCTTCCTCGGTCACTCCGAAGTCGTGCAGATCGATGGTGTGCTGAGATTGCAGAGCCGCCGTTGCACGGGCTTCGCGTACGAACCGACGCACGGCGCTCTGCCGACTCCTTGAGTCAGACCCGAGGGCTTCGGGCCGAATCATCTTGACCGCCGCCGATCGGTTGAGCATCCGGTGCCGGGCGATCCAGACATCACCCATACCGCCGGCGCCTAGCGGCTCCTCCAGACGGTAGCAGCAGATTTCACGGCCCGCCTCGAGCGGACCTCTGTACTTTTCTTTCGCCATCTAATCGGACCTGGAGGAGGGTGCGGTACGGCAGTCGCGGTCGGCACTGCCACGACCTCTTCTGGCAGGCCGCTCGTTCGTCACACGGGGCGGCGAGAATCGCTGCAAAGTGAAGCTCCTGCTCAGGCGACGTTCTTCGGTGAGATCGGCACTACTCTGCAGTCGTCGAAGAAAAGACTGCCTGACCTCCGGAGGCTCATCCTACCGTTCATGATTCCAGCGACTTTCATGCCCTCGAAGACTTCGACGTCGGGCGGCACCGCGCCGCGAACCGTCTCCGTTGCTGAATCGCACCCGAGAACGATCACGGCATCGTGGTGCTTCGCCGCGTTCGCGAGCTTCTTGCGACGGCGAGAAGTCCACATGCACATAAACCACTGGTGGTAGAGGTTGCTCCTGAACACTTCCGTACGCACGCCTCTCTCGCTGAGCTTTGACTGCAGCCGCGCGAGGTAGTCTTCGAAAGGGGGCGACTTGAGCGGACTCCGGGAGAATCGCATGAAGGGTCTGTTCTCCCGTGTGGCCACGGTCACCGCAGGGCACAGGTTGCAGGGAACGATCAAAGCAGATCTCAGCCCCGCAACGTCTGAAGCCACGTCCAGGTCTTCAAAGTGAAT
>JBDGUY010000183.1:0-4186 GCA_039585935.1 Gemmatimonadota bacterium | reverse complement strand
ATGTGTATAGATCTGGGTGGTGCCGATATCGGCGTGACCCAGCATTTCCTGCACGGCGACGAGATCCGCGCCTCCCTTCAGGAGATGGGTAGCGAAGCTGTGCCGGAACGTGTGTGGCGTCGTCTCGGTGAGGATCGGAATCCCCAGCTTCGCGGCCTTCGGCTCCGCGAGCCTGACAGCGGTCTTTACCACGTTCCACGCACCCGTACGACTCAGTTCTCCCCCGCGCTGGTTCAGGAACACCACGCCCTTTGACACGCGAGGTCGCTCGAGACTCCGGCGCCAGTCACCAAGGTACCGAAGCAGCATTCGAGTCGCACGACCGCCGACCGGAACGATCCTGGCCTTCCCTCCCTTCCCGCGTACCTGTGCGAGGCCGTCGTCCAGATGCAGGTCCTGGATGCGCAGCCCCGTGAGTTCTGAGATTCTGAGTCCAGAACCGTACAGAACCTCGAGCATGGCTGCGTCCCGCCAGGCAGCCGCCTTCTGCCTGGCATTGCATTCGGAATGCCTCTGGAGATACCGGGCACGCGCTTCACATCTCACGAGGATTCGATCGACCTGCTCCACGTTCAACACGGCGGGAAGCGGCCGTCCACGGCGAGGAGCCTCGAGACTCTCGGTGGGATCCTGCGTGATATGTGCTTCATGTAGAAGAAACGCGAAGTAGGTACGAAGCGCGGACCGCCCGCGCGCCGCCGAAGCGGCGGTCAGGCCGAGGGAGGCTAGTTCGCTCATCCATTCCTGCAACAACGCGTAGTCCACCAGGCCCGGACTCGTGACTCCGCGCTTCAGGGCAAAGTCTGCCAGGCCACGGCAATCGTGCAGATACGAGCTCACTGTCCGAACGGAGAGATTCCGCTCGAACGACAGGAATTCCTCGAACGGGCCGAGCAGGAAAGCGTCATCTCTGGCAGCATCGGCCGGAGTAAGGACCTGCGGTCCAACGCCGCGCGGACTCAATTGTCAGTTTCCTCGCTCCGACTCCGCCACCACAGGAGCAGGAGGAGCACGGCGACCAGGCCCGCAATGACACCCGCTGTCGTATTCACTGCTCTCAAGGGTCCGAGCAGGCGATCGATGTTCCGCGAGAACAGGACTCCCGCCGTAACCAGTGTTCCGTACCACAACGCTGACGCGATCGACAAGGGAATGGCTGTGCGCCAGAATCCGAGGTGGCTGATGCCGGCGAATGCAGGAACCAGCACCCGGAATACAGGGAAGAATCGACTCACGAGAATGGTAAGGGTCCCGTACTCGCGATAGAACAGTGACATCCTGTGAAGTTGCTCGGGACGCAGCAGCCAGCGTCCCCACCGGGTGGCGAAGATCCCACCACCGTACCGACGGGCAGCCAGGTAGACGGCCAGCGCAAGGATCAGGTTGCTCACCCAGGCCACGAGGAATACGAGGCGGCTGTCGAGCAGACCACGATCGGCGAAAATCGCACCGGCCACGACAAACATGTCTGAAGGAATGGGAGGAAAGAGATTCTCGATCGCCGCTCCGGCGCCTACCAGGAGATACAGGACCTCGATGGGGAGCCGGGATACCGCTCCCAGCAGTCCATCGAGCAGCTCTTGCACCGCGGGTCAGCCTCCGGCACGCATACTGGCGTGGAGCGCGTCGATGTCACCAATCTGATTGAGCAGGGCGACGGCGGTGACAGCCAGCCCCTCGGATCTGCCGATCCAGCCCATCCCCTCGTTGGACTTCCCCTTGATCGACACTGCATCCGGCGCGATGTGCAGATAGCGCGACAGCACGTGAGACATCGCCTCTGCGTGGGGCGTGATGCGTGGCTGCTCTGCAACCACGGTGACATCTACATTCACCACCTGGTAGTTGCGCTCTTCCACCCAGCGAATCGTCTGCTCGAGCAGCAGCAGAGAGTCCGCGTTCTTCCACTCGACGTCGGTATCCGGGAACCTCTCGCCGATGTTGCCCAGTCCCCCGGCGCCAAGGAGGGCGTCGATCACCGCATGCGTTATGGCATCGCCGTCTGAATGTCCTGAAAGTCCGGGCGACCCGGGAATCGACACTCCGCCGAGCACGAGGGGGCGCGAATCATCGAAACGATGGGAATCGTAGCCTACACCGACTCGCACGTGAGCTCCGCCCGGGACCGGGTCAGACGCCCGATCGCCCGGCGAGCATACGCAGGGCCAGGTGAGCTGCGTTACGGGCGTTGTCGATTCCTACTGCCGCCACAGGAACTCCGGGGGGCATCTGTGCGATCGACAGGAGAGCGTCAATCCCACCCAGCGTACCAGCGGAAATCGGGACCCCGATCACGGGGAGCGTGGTGTGTGCGGCCACCACGCCCGGCAGGGCCGCCGAGAGACCGGCTCCACAAATGACGACGTCGAATCCCTTGCCGGCTGCAGAGTCCGCAATCTCAGCCGTGCGCACGGGATCCCTGTGCGCGCTGCTCACAACGACCTCTACATCGATTCCGGCTTCCGTCAAGACATCGACGCCCTTCGCCATCGTCGGGCGATCCGATTCCGAGCCCATCATCACGAGTACTCTGGACATGTATTGTCCCCCTGAGTGCCAGCCGTTTCAGTTTCCTTCCCAGCGGCGTACCGCCAGGGACACGTTGTGCCCCCCGAAACCGAACGAGTTCGACAGGGCGCCGTTCACCTCGCGTTTGACCGCTCCGTCTACGGCATACTCGAGATCACACTCCGGGTCCGGGGTCTCGTAGTTGATCGTAGGAGGAATCTCTCCGCGCTCACAGACCAGGGCACAGATCGCTGCCTCGATCCCACCGGCCGCGCCGAGCGTATGACCGGTCATCGACTTCGTCGAGCCCACGACCAGTTCATCCGCCCGCTCCCCGAACACTGCTCGTATTGCCGCCGTTTCGGTGGAATCATTGGCCGGAGTGGACGTCCCGTGCGCATTCACGTAGTCCACGTCATCAATCGCCATGTCGGCATCACGCATCGCCGCCCGAATCGCGATCTGCGCTCCAGCCCCTCCTGGAGACGGAGCCGTCATGTGATAAGCATCCGCGCTCTGCCCGAAACCGGCGAATTCCGCGATGATGTTCGCTCCGCGTTCCTGCGCGTGCTCCAGACGCTCCAGGACGAGCATGCCGGCACCTTCTCCGAGAACGAATCCGTCTCGGGTCAGGTCGAACGGCCGCGAGGCAGTCTCCGGAGAGTCGTTTCTCTCCGACAGGGCCTTCATCGAAGCAAATCCCGCCATGCACAACGGAGTGACCGTCGCCTCCGTACCGCCGGCGACCATCACGTCCGCCTCTCCAATCCGGATCGCCCGCAGAGCAGACCCCACCGCGTGCGCGCTGGACGCGCATGCAGAGACCGTGGCGTAGTTCGGCCCCTGCGCTCCATAGCGCATCGAGATCATGCCGGCTGCCATATCCCCAATGAACATCGGAATGAAAAATGGAGACACCCTGCCCGGCCCTCTGTCCAGCAGCTTGGCGTGCTGGTCTTCCAGCGTCGTGAGGCCTCCGATTCCGCTTCCGACGATCACGCCGACTCGTTCCGGCGAGGTGGCGCGCATGATCCCTTCCAGGTCGGCCTGTTCCGCCGCCTGAACGGCAGTGGCCATCGCGAACTGAAGGAACCGATCTGCCCGACGTGCCTCTTTTCGATCCATATAATCTTCGGGATCGAAGTCCTTCACTTCACACGCGAACCGCACGGGGTGTTCCGAAGCATCGAATTGCGTGATCGGGCCCGCCCCGCTTACTCCAGCGAGCAAGGCGGACCACGACTCTTCGACATTCAGACCAACCGGCGTAACGAGTCCCAGACCCGTTACCACAACCCTTGGACGATCACTCATTCCAGTAACGCCCTCCGCCAGGGGCCGTGTTCAGTCCTGATTCTCGGCGAGATACCGGATGGCGTCGCCTACGGTCTGCATCTTCTCCGCATCCTCGTCCGGGATCTCGATCGAGAACTCTTCCTCGAATGCCATCACGAGCTCGACCGTGTCGAGTGAGTCCGCACCCAGATCCTCGACGAACGATGCAGCGTCCGTCACCTTCTCGATTTCGACGCCCAGCTCGTTAGCAATAATCTCTTTGACCTTCGCCGCCGCATCCGACATGTCGATTTCCTCTCGTAAACGAGTTGTTTTCGGCACGCGACCGGCGCGTGCACCGTTGTCTTGGCCGTCCCGGAGGTCAGCCGTGCATCACCATTCC
>JBDGUY010000182.1:0-4191 GCA_039585935.1 Gemmatimonadota bacterium | reverse complement strand
ATCGTGCCGCGCACCTTTCTCCCGTCGGCCGGATTCGCCCCCAGGGTCTCGGGATCGTGCGAACAGCGAAGCTCCATGACCTCGCCCGTCTCGGGGTCCTTCACGACCTCGTCGCAGCGGATCACGTACGCATGCCTGAGCCTGACCTCACTTCCCGGTGCGAGCCGGTGGAATTTGCGCGGCGGGTCCTCCATGAAGTCCGAGCGCTCGACCCAGAGTTCCCGGGAAAACGGCATCGGGCGGCTGCCTTCCTTATCCACATCCCGCGGATATGACGGCGCCTCTATCCACTCCACCTTGTCTTCCGGGTAGTCCGTGATCACGATCTTGAGCGGGTCGAGAACCGCCAGGCGTCGGGGAGATCGCCAGTTGAGATCGTCCCGAATCGCGAAATCGAACTTCGCCATGTCGATCCGGCTGTTCACGTCGGCCACGCCTACCATGTCGCACAACGCCCGGACGGCTTCAGGGGTCACCCCCCGCCGCCGGATCCCCGCTATTGTCGGCATGCGCGGATCGTCCCAGCCTGCCACGTGACCTTCGTTCACCAACCGGATGAGTTTCCGCTTGCTGAGGACGGTGTAGTCGAGCTCCAATCTCGCGAACTCGGTCTGTTCCGTCCTTGGACGCTCGATGCCCACCGCGTCGAGCACCCAATCGTAGATCTCGCGGTTGTTGCGGAACTCGAGCGTACAGAACGAATGCGTAATGTTCTCGATCGCGTCCTCGAGACAGTGCGCATAATCGTACATCGGATACAGACACCACTCGTCACCTCGCCGGTAATGCGACGAATGGCGGATGCGCAGCAGCAGCGGGTCGCGCATGACCATGTTGGGGTGGGCCAGGTCGATCTTCGCCCGCAGCACGTGTGACCCGTTGGGGAACTCGCCCGCCTTCATGCGGCGCAACAGGTCCAGATTCTCCTCCGGTGTCCGATCGCGGTACGGCCCCGGTCGGCCCGGCTCGGTCACGGTGCCCCGCAACTCGCGGATCTCTTCTTCGCTGGACGAGTCCACGTAGGCCCTGCCGTCGCGCACCAGCTGCTCGGCCCAGTCATAGAACTGCTCGAAGTAGTCCGAGGCGAAGTAGAGCCTGTCCTCCCAGTCGAAACCGAGCCAGCGGATGTCCGCTTGCATGGAGTCGACGAACTCCTGGGTTGCGGTGTCCGGGTTCGTGTCGTCGTACCGGAGATTGCACGTCCCCCCGAATTCCTCGGCGACGCCGAAATTCAGACAGATCGACTTAGCATGACCGATGTGCAGGTAGCCGTTGGGCTCGGGCGGAAACCGGGTGGCCACCCGGCCGCCGTACTTCCCGCTCCGGACATCCGTTTCGATTCTGGTGCGAAGGAAGTCTCTCGATTCCGGTCTCGCCCCGTCGTTCGTGGGCATTTCTGACATGAGCGCCAGTCTCTCCATTCGAGCGAGGAAGCACGATGGAATCCCAGCGCGCTCATTCCTCGTATGCTGTTTCGTCGACCGCACAAGGTGGCCTGATCGAACCGCTGTTGCCAAGTCCCGCGGCTGGCGGTCGATCAAGAGCCTGTTTATGGTCGGGTCCCCGCCGGGTCGCGCGGACGCGGGTCGGGAGTCACTCAGCAGGAGCCGGTCGATGTCGAGCAGGTCTAAAATGGGACGGACAGGGATTGTCACCCTGGCGGTAGCAGTTGTGGGGGTGGTCGGTATGGCGTGTGGTGGATCGGCCGAGTCCAGTGAAGCCGCCGAACAGAACTCCGAGCATTCCGCAAGCGTCGCTCAGGAGGTGCAGCAGGAATCGAATCTGCCCGCAGCGATCCTCGGCCAGGCCGGCGCGCCCAGAGGCGAAGGGGTCCATTACGTACCCGACGATCCCTCCACGACCGGATACCTGGTGGTTCCGGAGGGCGAAGGACCGTTCCCGGCGGTGATCCTGATCCACGAGTGGAACGGCCTGGTGGACCGGGTCCGCCAGGTTGCCGATGCGCTGGCGGACGAAGGATACGTCGCGCTGGCCGCCGACATGTACGGCGGTCGTACCGGGAGCAACCGGGACGAGAACATGGCGCTGATGCAGGAAGCACAGGGTGATCCGGAAGCGATGATCGCCAACCTGGACGCGGCCGCCCGACTGCTGCGCGAGCGGCCGGATGTCACGGGGAAGGTCGCGACGATGGGCTGGTGTTTCGGTGGAGGAGTGGCCTTGAGCTACGCCATCGGCGGCGAGAATCACGACGGGACCGCTATATTCTACGGTCGCCTCGTGGAGGATCCAGCGCTGCTGGCCAGCCTCGATCATCCGATCTACGGGACGTTCGCGGAGATGGACAGCGGGATCCCGCCCGAGCAGGTCGAACGATTCGCGGAAGCCTTGCACGCAGCGGGTATCGAGAATGACATCCATATTTACGACGATGTCCAGCACGGTTTCTGGTTGTGGGTCGACCGGGATCCGGAGGGGGTCAGCGGCCCGGCGCTGGACGCATGGAACCGACTGAAATCCTACCTGGAGCGCGTCGTCGGCTGACGCGCCCGAACGAGAGGCTCAACGATGGAAAGTTCAGCTCGCGCCAGCAAAGAGGCGTCCGGGGGCAGCAAGTGGCTGTGGTGGCTTCTGACCGGGCTGGTGATCGGGATCCTGGGAACGATCTTCGTTCCCGACCTGGTAAGGCCGTATCTGCCCGAAATGATGCGTGGCGAAGATGTCGAGATCTCGGGCATCGTGGAGGCGAAGTCGCGGGAAGCAGATCGGCTCCTGCTGACGATCGCCGGCAGCTCCGGGGCGGTGCTCGTTACTTACACTCGCCAGATTCCCGAGATGGATCTGCTCATCGAACCGGGTGACAGCGTGATTCTCGCCGTCCGGGAGTATGCTCCGTTCGTCGAAGATCCCGCCGTGCGGCGCGTACAGAAGGCGAGCAGCGCGATTCAGCGCCGACCCGCTCCTGCCGCAGTGGATCAGGAGAACGAGGCGGGTGCCATCGAGCGCCGGTCGAGGGAACCCGCGAACGAGGTGATCAGACCGGAGCCGATCGGGGACGAGCGGGAGACCGAGTTTCTCCGCGAAATCGGTCCGGCCGATTCTGCCGCTGCTGCCGCCGAGGGCGAGGCCGATCCGACGGAAGATCAGCCGGTGGATTCGGAGGAGCCGGATCAGCAGCAGGAGCCCCGGGAATAGAAACCTCGGGTCACTTGACGGAGAGTCGCCGCAGTCGAATGTTGCCATACTGCACAGGATTACCCGGCCGGCCCATGGTATTGAACCCATCTTGATCGCGGAGGGTGCCGTGAAGAAGCTCTGTCTGCTCGTTGCGCTCGTATTCGCGTCCGTTTCCCTGCTTCCGGGGACGGCGTCCGCCCAGACGAAGGCAGTTCAGCTCGGCCTGGTGACGCCGCTGCAGATCGTGCCCGAAGATCAGTCCGTCGGCGCGTTCCGCTTCTGCCTGATCTACTGCGCCAACGAGGACGTCGCGGTCGTCGACATCGGCCTCGTGCTGAAGACCCGCGGCGAGCAGTCGTTCGTTCAGCTGGGCGCAGTGGGACTGGGCAATGACTTTACGGGCGTACAGTTGAACTGGGGAGGCGCCTATAACACCGGCCGTCTGTCCGGCGTTCAGTGGAGTGGCCTCGGGAACTACACGGTGACCGGCGAGGGCGTTCAGCTCTCGGGCATCTTCAACGGTTCCGAGGACTTCGGGGGTCTGCAGATCGCGCTCGTGAACTACACGAAGGACCTCCAGGGGCTCCAGGTCGGCTTGATCAACATCATTGCGAACGGTGGTGATATCTTCGGGCTGCCGATCTTCCCGATCGTGAACTTCGACTTCTAGTCGCAGTTCTTCCGCGAAGCGTGCCCAAGCCGGGCGCCGCGATCAACGCGGCGCCCGGCTTCTTTCATCCTCGTTGACGCACAGGGCGGGCGCTTCTATACTCTTCCGTCTTGTTGAGAATGAGTATCAACTACGTAGTCGAAGAGGTGGGGATGGAGAACGGTGCTACCGGGATCATGAGCCATCTGAGGGAGTCAACGCGCGCGCTCCACAAGGAGGCCGAGTCCCGGCCTCTTCAGCGCTCGATGGCGAAGGGAACGCTCCCGCCGGGGTCATACGTCATGTACCTGGGTCAGCTGCGCCACCTTCACGAGTCGCTTGAAGCTTCCCTGGACGCGGTATTGGATTCACATCCGGAGCTCGCGGGGTTGTTCATGAACGAC
>JBDGUY010000181.1:0-4207 GCA_039585935.1 Gemmatimonadota bacterium | reverse complement strand
TTCGTCAGCAAGGCGACCGGCGTTCCCCTGGCTCGCGTGGCGGCCCGTGTACTGCTTGGCGAGAAACTGGACGACATGGACCTGCCGGACGATCTGCCGTTGCTCAATGTGGCGGTGAAGGAGGCCGTGTTCCCGTTCAACAAGTTCCCGGACGCCGACCCGCTGCTCGGACCCGAGATGCGCTCGACGGGGGAAGTGATGGGTTTTGCAGACAGCTTCGGCCTCGCGTTCGCCAAAGCACAGATCGCGGCCGACGGGTCCCTCCCTCTGTCGGGCAACGTCGTCGTAACGGTGCACGAGCGCGACAAGCCGGCCGCGACTCCGATCATCCGGCGCCTGCACGAACTCGGTTTCGAAATCAAGGCGACCGCGGGCACGGCCCGGTACCTGAGTCGGCGGGGCGTGCCGTGCGAGACCGTGCTCAAGGTACACGAGGGCCGGCCGCACATCCTCGACCTGCTGCTGTCGGGCGAAGTCCAGTTGCTCGTGAACACGCCACTCGGAAAGGATGCCCAGCACGACGATTACATGATTCGCCAGGCCGCGATCTCAAGAGGCATCCCCTACACCACGACGTTGTCCGCCGCGTCCGCCGCTGCTGATGCGATCATCGCGTTGCGCAGCCGACGTCTATCCGTTTATAGCCTGCAGGAACGAATCGCGGCCCTCAACGGTTAACCCCCCGTGGTTCCCGAGCTGCCCTGTCGTACAGAACATTCTTCGGAGGACGCACGTGGTCATGGATCGAAGCCCGCTCGTGCTGACGGTCCTGCTCTCCATGTTCGTCGCGTCGTGCGGCGACCCCTCAGGGGACATGCGATCGGAATCCCCTGACGGCGCGACCGGCGATGCGCCCACGTATTCCTCGCTGGACAGCTATGTCGCCGACTACTGGATTCGGCCGATCCCCGCACAGGGCCCAGCCCCCGCTGACTGGCCGGAACTGGAAGCCTCCCTGAGACCGGAGGCCTGCGGTACGTGCCACACCCAGAAACTCGCCGACTGGAGCACGACGATTCACGCGGGCGCCTACTCGGCCGGACTCTCCGGGCAACTGGTGAACTGGGAGCAATCGTCCCCGGAAACGGTGCGCGGCTGCCTGGTGTGCCACGCTCCGCTGGCCGAGCAGAGCGCCTGGACGGCTGGAAGCGATGGCAGCCTGTCCCCGAATCCGACGTTCGACAGGGAGCTTCGTGACCGGGGGATCACCTGCGCTGCTTGCCACCTGCGCGGCCGGCAGCGGTACGGACCGCTGCTGCGCGACGGCTCCGCCGGAACTTCACCCGAAGATGCGCCGCACGACGGCGTAATTCGGACGGAGTTTTTCTCAGACTCCCGGTTCTGCGCGGGGTGTCACCAGTTCGAGGCCCCGGCCCCAGCCGGCAACTCGATCCAGAATACCTACCAGGAGTGGCGGGACAGTCGGTGGGCCGAGGAGGGAGTCTCGTGCCAGGACTGCCACATGCCGGACCGCAGGCACCTGTGGCGCGGCATTCACGACCCCGAGATGGTTCGCTCCGCGCTCTCCATCGAGTGGCTCGAAGGACCGGCCGTCGGACTTCGGGTACGAAATAGCGGCGCCGGTCACCACTTTCCCACCTACGTGACACCGGAAGTGGTGGTCGAGATCACACAGCTTCTGGCTGACGGGAAAGCGGTGGAAAGCCCTCCGATGAGCTGGCTCGTGGCAAGGAAGGTCGAGAATCAAAATGGCGTGTGGGTCGAGCTGTCGGATACGCGGATCGGGGTCGACGAATCCGTATCGTTCGAGGTGGAGGCACTGCCGGGCGCGGAGTTCGCCCGGGCGACGATCAGTGTCCGGCCGGACGCCGTCTATTCCTCGGTATTCGCCCAGTTTCTCGGTGGCTCGCTGCCCGACACGTCGCGCGTGCTGCTCTCGAAGGCCGCGGGAATGGCCGGGAGCAGTCCGTTCCTGATCTTCGACGAAACGGTACCGATTTCGCGCTGAAGCTCAGGCCTCCGCAGACAGCTCGTCCAGGCTGTCGAGCAGCGCTTTCAGTGACTCCGCGATCCTGTCGATTCGCTTCGAGTGCGTCTGGAGCATTCCCGCGTCCGGCGACACCCTGGATGACAGTTGTTCGAGGACAGCCACAGAGTCACGAAGTTCCGATTCCGCGGCGTGCACCGCGTGGCCAATCGACCGAACCAGTTGTTCCTTCTGTTCGGCGGAGAGCTCACATTCGGCGAGGAGCCGGGCACGGTCCATCTCGGCCTGCCGCCTTGCCGTTATGTCCCTCACCCCGCCGACGACCTGAACCGCTCCGTGTACCGGGCGGGCCATCGGTCGCGCATAGTCGCGCACCCAGCGTGTCTCGCCAGACCTGGTCTGGACCCTGTACTCCACCGTATCCGAGCGCCCGGCCTGCAACGCCCTCAGGTGTGCCCGCATCAATTCACGGTCATCACGGTGGACCATGCGAAGCCAGGCGTCCACGGCCCCCAGAGATGACGGCGTAAACCCGGTCACCTGCTGCACGTCGGGACTCATCCAGTCCGTGATCGCCCGGCCGTCAGCCTCGATGTGAAGTGCGTAGGCCCAGTCTGCGGTCACTTCGGCGATAGCCTTGTACTGTTCGGCCGCCGACTCGGCTGGGGCCTGAACAGGCGGAGCGGGTGGCCCGGGGTTCTCCGCCACTCGTGCCGCGTGCGGGTGGCCCTGGTGGGCCCCGGCCGCAGTGACCTTTGCACCATGCGCGTGGGGATGTCGATCCGTCATCGTATTCACTGACACTCGTCTGGTCCTCTTTCGACCCCGGTATCGGCATCAGTGCCGCCAGGGCCGTCCATCGATAGAGTCGAGATGCACTTGTGAGAGTCACCAAAAGCAAAACGCGAACCGCCGTGCAGCAAAGGCAATGTGATCCTGATCGAGGGCCTGCCGTGGCAGTCCGGATTCGGATTGCAGGACCGGAAGTCGTTGAGGTTCCTTACGATTCGCCCGGGGCCCGGCCCCGGCCCGATAGGGCGAACTGGCTGGCAGCGATCAGGAGTCGTCCACCGATTCGCTGTGCGCCCATCGTCAATTTGGCCCAAAGTCGGACAGCGCCGGAGCGACGCTTGTGGTCGGCCAGCCTACCGAGATAGGCTCATTCGGTGAATCTGCTACGCGCACTCCCCGTCCTCGGCCTGTTCGCGGTCGTTCCCGGAATCGCCCTGGTTCCCGGCGCGGCGTACGGACAGACCGTCGATGGGATCGTTCTTCGTCTGGGTGGTGAAACGGGAGGGACAGCCCACTATCGGCACGAAAAGCGACTCTTGCTGCGTCTCCCGGAGGAGCTTGGTGGAGAGGCGTCTACCAGGACTCTATTCAGGCTCGATCAGACGGTAGAGGCGAGCGCCCACGACTCGGTAGTCGTCCGTTCCGAGATTCGCGAATTCCAGTTCGAGGTCGATCCGGCACCCGAGCAACTTCCCGACCTCGCGCAGCTGGAAGGAATGCGGTTCCGATCTACTTCAACCCCGTCAGGTCGGATCTACCGGATCGAGGTGGATGGCGCCTCGGGTCCGGTCGCAAAGCCCTTGCGGGACCAGGTCGAGAACTGGCTCCGCGAGCTGGGATTCCCTGCCCTTCCCGTGGGCCCGACCCGCCCGGGAGACAGCTGGGTGGACACGACGCGAGTACCGTTGTCCGCATTGCTGGGCCTGCAGGGCACGGCGGAGGCCGTCGAAATCCGGACGACGACCTTGAGGGCCGTGGACGATACGCAGCATGGTCCCACTGCGATTCTGGATGTTCGAACAGAGTGGACGAGCGCCGGAGAGGGTCCGTCGCCTGATGTCGTCGTGCGCGGCTCTTCGCGTCAGTCGGTCCGCTTCGCCGTTGAGTCCGGCTGGTTCATCGACAGCAGCGGAACGAGCTTCATCCGGGTCGAGATCTCCAGCGGAGCAGGTTCAGAGCCCCTGCGAATCGACGCGCAGGGCTCATACGAGACCCGGCTCCTCGAGGGCGACGGCTGAATCGACGGTCAGGGAACGATGCGCGCCGTCAGTTCGTACAGCTGCGTTCCACGTTCGAGAGCTCTCGCGGCTTCGTCAGGATCATCCCGCAGGCGGTGAGCCTCAGACAGTGCCACGTGCGAGATGTAGTACTGCGCCGGGATGCTCGCCCGCGTCGATGGTTCCGGCCACAGGTCCCAGTCGAGAAGGTAGTCGAGCTGGAAAACGTCCCACAGGAGCTCGTGGCTCC
>JBDGUY010000180.1:0-4949 GCA_039585935.1 Gemmatimonadota bacterium | reverse complement strand
AAGACCGAGACCTGCGGCTGCTGCGGGAAGTGGGTGGACCACATGGAGTCGGCCGGCTTCGAAGTGGCAGTACACAATGTGTCGCAGGAGGAACTCGGCAAGGTCAAGAAGGGGAACGGGATTGGCCCGGACCTCGCGTCCTGCCACACCGCCCAGATCGCCGGCTACCTGGTCGAGGGGCACGTACCTGCGGAAGACCTGAAGCGCCTGCTGAAGGAGAAGCCGGACGGCGTGAAGGGAATCGCCGTGCCCGGTATGCCGATCGGATCTCCGGGGATGGAGATGGAAGGCAAGCCGGCAGACGAGTACGAGGTCGTGACGTTCGACGAGACCGGTGAGCAGACGGTGTACGCCTACCACTGACCTGTCGCCGCTAATGTATGGAAGCCCCGGGGCGTGATATCGCTCCGGGGCTTCTGTCATTCCACCTCTTCGAACACCCGCGCGCGAAGTCGTGCCACGAGCATCGAGATCGCTACCTGGTTCTCGCGCCCCAATGGCAGGATCACGTCCGCGTGACGCCGGCTGGGTTCGACGAATTCCAGGTGCATCGGCCGCACGGTCTCCTGGTACTGTCGGATCACCGAGCCCATCGAACGTCCCCGCTCCTGTGTATCGCGCAGTAGCCGCCTGATGAACCGCAGGTCGGAGTCGGTTTCAACGAACACCCGGATGTCCATGAGATCCCGCAGCTCCGGTTCGGCGAGAATCAGGATACCGTCGACGATGACCGGCTCGATGTGCCGGGTCTCGTCCGTGCGGTTGTGAGTGGTGAAGTCATACACGGGCTCCTCCACGGCCCGCCCGTCCAGCAGCTCGCGCAGGTGCTCCGCCAGGAGCTCGGTTTCCAGCACGTCGGGGTGGTCGTAGTTGAGCCGGGCCCGTTCTTCGGCGGACATGTCCGGATGGTCGCGGTAGTAGGAGTCGTGGTGAAGCAGGCTGACCGGAACCGGCTCCATCGCGCGGATGATCTGTGAAACGACTGTCGTCTTTCCGGAACCGCTTCCCCCGGCGACGCCGAGGATCAGGGGACGTGAGCCCGGCATGCGAGTGCTCCGTTCAGAATAAGAGTGCCACGCTCCCGGCTATCAGGATCACGAGCCCGGCCGCCATCTTCAGGGCCACAGCCGCCGCCCGTCCGAGGAGCGCGCCATAGCCTGCCTTCATGGCAACGTCGGAGTCCTTCACCAGGGTCCAGGTGGCGATTGCCGCACCGACCATCGTGCCGGCAAACACGCCAAGCAGCGACCCGATCACGGGAACAGGTGTTCCGACGATCGCTCCGATGAGGCCACCGAGCAATGCCCCCCAGAACGTTCGCTGCGTGCCGCCGTACTTCTTTCCCAGTCTGGCCAGCGCGACCCATTCGAGGAATTCTGCCACTCCGGCAAGGGCCAGCAGTCCAACGAACAGCCATGGTGACACGGCCCCGGTCCAGGCCGCCAGAGCCAGGATGAGCAGCATGATCCACAGGCCGGGCAGGCCAAGCGGGATGATAAACAGCGACGCGGTCATGGCCGCGATACCGAGCAGGGCGAGTCCGTTGACTTCCATGTCTCAATATACGTGCGGAATGCGCAGAGGATTCAACATACCGTGTTCAACTGATGTGCCCCGGCCGTGACAGGGCCGTGACAGTCCCGGCCCATCATTCGAACGAGCAAACGTATATCTGAATACCGAAAACGCGGCGCCGCTGCATTTCAGGAGGCATGGAAATGTTGATTCTGCTTCTCATCGAGATCGCGATCGCAGTAGTGGTCGCCGTCGTGATGGCTGCTGACATGGCGCAGAACGGACACCCGTTTCTGGGAGACTGAGGGCCTCCGGAGGCGCTCGTGTCCGGTAGGATCGGCGCGGTCTCCGTAATGGACCTCGCCAGATGGCCAAAATCGATCCGCGGGAGCTTCTACCACCACTTCGCCGACCGCCAGGATCCTCTCCAGAAACTTCTTCGGCTTCGCCATACGATCGATTCCCGCGATTCAAGCGCTGGACGGATCGGTCGGCTTCATTCCTCCAATGTAACGGGTTGAAATTCGCATTCAGCAGTGATACGTATCCGAACAAGTGGTGGATGGAAAATGTAACGGACGCCGGCCTGGCGATTCACGAGTGCTTCGCGCCGCCATCGATCTGAGGCCGACCCAGTTATCTTGGATGCTCTGGCGGACAGTGAACGGCATGAGAACTGGCGCGGCTGCCTTCCAGGGTTGCTGCACACTGAGGAGGCCCGACGATGGCGACCGTTGACGCGAGTTCTGCACCCGCCACTACCCGGGAAGCGCGATTCGGCGACTCCCACCGCAGCCTCTCCCGATGATCGTCACGATCGTAGGTGCGGGGAATGCGGGCAGCGGAAACGCGTTCGTCGCGGCGGAGAACGGCCACGAAGTCAGAATCTTGAAGACCTCCCGGGGAGTCAGCCGGGACGAGCACTTCGAGGCCATGCGAGAGAACGGCGGTCTGTGGGGAATCGACAACTCGCGAAGCGCCAAGTACTCGGACTTCGAGCACGAAGCGGAGAAGACCTTTCAGCCCCTGGCGATGGTCACCCGGGATGTGGAGGCTGCGATCGTCGGGGCCGACGTCATCATGGTATTCGTCCTCGTCGAGTTCCAGGAGGAGTTGGCCAGGAGGCTCGCGCCCTATCTCGACGAGAAGCAGCTGGTGATTCTCGCCCCCGGCTACATGGGCTCCGTCCTGTTTCATCGCTATTGCGAGGGGCGACCGCTGCTCGCGGAGGCCGAGTCAAACGCCCACGACGCATTCGTCCACGAGCCGGGCTGCGTGAAGATCATCTTCAGGAACGTCCGGAACTGCTTGTCCTACCTGCCCGCTTCTGACACCGAACGGGGCCAGGCCATAGCCGCCGAGCTGTTCGAGACCTATCGGGATACGCGCGAGAATATCGTGGCGACGGCCCTGCACAATCCGAACCTGACCGTCCATACGATCGGCATGTACGCCATGAAGCCGATGATGGACTACTGCACCAAGTACCATCCCGACGAGGTCCCTGGCATGTACCGGGACGCGCTCGGGACCGACTTCGCCTGGGCGGTTCTCGAGCTCCTGGACGGGGAGCGTATGGACGTGCTCGAGGCTTACGGCTGTGAGCGCATTCCGTACCTGGAGGCGTGCAAGTTCCGGAATGAGGAAGACCTGTCGAAGGACGCCCGCGTCGTATTCGAGGCCTACAAGGTGGTCACGCCCGGAGGCCCCGACACCTTCGAGCATCGGTACATTACCGAGGACGTGCCATATGGCCTCGTGCTGCTCAGCTCGCTGGGCAGCGCCTTGGACGTTCCCACCCCTACCTGCGACCACGTGATCAAGGTGGTTAGCGCCGTCATGCACCAGGATTACTTCGCCAGTGGCCGGACCCTGGACACCCTGGGGATAGGCCAACTCGGCAAGAGGGAACTGCTCGAATTCCTGAACGGTGGTCACAAGACGCTGGAGTGCCAGTGAAGCCAGATGCCGAGAAGATCAGGGTCGTGTACATCGGGGGTACTGCGCGCAGCGGTACGGGAATTCTCGGGCGCGTATTCAGCCTGATTGAGGACTCGGCGCACGGAGGGGAACTCCGTCGCCTGTGGAGCCGCGGCCTGCGGCCCGGGAGGACCTGCGACTGCGGCCAGCCGCACGCCGATTGCCCGGTCTGGTCAAAGCTGCTGGTGCCCGGCGCCAGCTTTATCGAGCCGAGTATCGCCGAGCGCGCCCTGGTCCAGGAGGCCGCTGTGCCCGAGGCCCATGCCTGGTGGCGCGCGCTCAAACATGTGCGCCGGAACTCCCCGCCCGATCCCGCCACGGCGGAAGCCGGTTATGTGAAGATGTACTCGGATCTGTACCGGGCGTTCGCACGGGTGACGGGCGCTTCGGTGATCCTCGACAACTCCAAGAACCCGGGCGACGTAGCGCTGCTGGTGGACGCACCAGACATCATTGCGTACTCCGTCCATATCGTCCGGGACCCGCGCGGCGTGCTATTCTCCCGTCGCAAACGCTATTCGTCTGACAATCCCGGGCGATCCCGTCCCATCGAGACCGCGAGAGTCGCCGTGTACTGGATGCTGCGGCAGTTCACGTTCGACGCCATCCGTCGACGGTACGGGGAGGATCGGTCTCTTCTCGTTATCTACGAAGAATTGATGGCTGATCCGAATCGGGCTTTGCGGGGGGCCTGCCGTATGCTCGACGTGCCCGAGCCTGACGTAGAGATCCAGCCAGGACGCCCGACCACGGTACCGGCGGTCCACGGACCTGACGGAAGCAGACTTCGCAGATTCGTGACCACCGAAGTCGTGCTGAGAGTGGACGATCGGTGGCGCACCGATCTTCACCCGTTCGATCGCGCCCTGATGACCTTCCTGACGTTTCCGCTTCTCCGACGTTACGGATATCCGATCCGGATCACGGAATAGCCGGGACCCACCGCGACGCCGGGACTGAGCCTAGGCTCCCCGGTCCTCGAATACCTGCTCGCCGTCCTTCAAGGCGTCCAGAACGATGGCCGAAATCTCGGGTCGCATGAACCAGGCAGGGGGGCTCTCTCCGTTCAGGAACATCATCCTGGCCTGCGAACCGCTGATGAAATCCAGCTTGTCGCTGTCGTCGTGCTTGGATTCACCCGTTTCCTGCACGTACTCGTTCAATTTCTTCGAATAGAACACCTCGTTGAACTTCACGATCTTGATCTCGAGGTCGGGAAAGAGGTCGAAGATCTCCTGCGAGGCGTAGGGGGCGTAATAGTCTCCAACGCCCGTGTGGTCGCGGCCGATGATGAAGTGGCTGCACCCGTAATTCTGTCGACACAGGGCGGTAAAGACGGCCTCTCTGGGGCCTGCGTATCGCGAGAAGGTCGGAAACACGGAAAACACGACCTTCTCCTTCGGGTAGAAGCTCTCGATCATCCGCTCATAGCCCTTGATGATGTACTCGGGCTT
>JBDGUY010000179.1:0-4223 GCA_039585935.1 Gemmatimonadota bacterium | reverse complement strand
TCCCATATTCGCGCCTTAGGCGACAGGGGCGAGTTGCGGCGCTACATGCTCGCATCTTCCAGAACACATCCCTTCGAACGGGCGTTGCAGCGAAACGGAGAACGGATGCTAGAGGACCGGACGAGGCCGGGGCAAGGCGATCGAGTCGGGGGGGGCAATGCTCCGCTCGGTTCACATGTTTCCACGCAGGGTGGCGTTGAACATGTACCGGCCCGTGCTGACGAAATCGGGGCGGAAGCGATCCAGATCTTCACCTCGGCGCCGCAGCGCTGGTCCGCTTCCCGGATCCCGGATGAATCGGCCGCCGCCTTCCGGGCCCGGGTGATCGAATCCGGGATCCGGACGACCGTGGCACATGACAGCTACCTGATCAACCTCGCGACGGACCGGAAGGACCTGCTGGCCAGGTCGATCTCGGCCTTCAACGCCGAACTCGAACGAGCCTCGCTGCTCGGGCTGGACTACCTGGTCACGCACCCGGGCAACGCGACGGGCGGAAACAGGACCGAGGCCTTGAATCAGAACGCCCGAGCCGTTGCAGCTGCTCTCGCGCGATTCCCGGACGGCCCGACGGTTCTGTTCGAGACTACGGCGGGCGCGGGGACTGCTCTCGGATTCCGGTTCGACGAGTTGGCTTCGATGCTGGAGCTGATCCCCGGAGCGCTGGCGGACCGGATCGGCGTGTGTCTGGACACAGCGCACGTATTCGCGGCCGGATATGACCTGGAGTCCGATCCGATATCCGTGCTCGATGAATTCGACCGTGAGATTGGACTCGATCGGCTATTCCTGTTTCACCTCAACGACTCGGTCGGAACTCTGGGAAGCCGACGGGACCGCCATGCGAACATTGGTGAGGGCAACATCGGCGCAGAAGCGTTCGGATATCTGCTCAGAGACTCCCGGGTCGGTAACGTGCCGGGGATACTCGAGACGCCGAAGGGAGACGATCCCGCCGCGTCGGACCGGAGAAACCTGGAGGCGCTGAGGACTCTCAGCGCCAGACCATTGGAAGGCTGATTCGTTTCTTGCCGCGTGGGCACGGCGAGCGCATCTTCGCATCATTCCCTCGAACCAGGTGACGAATGAACGACTCGATATCCGACAGAAGCTCCTCGACGGAACCCGGAACCCTGCGCATCGACTCGCCGGTCGACCGCCCGCCAGAACTCGATCTGGCAGCTAGGACGCTGGTGGAGGAGCGACTCCGAGCACTGAGGCGGATTCTCGATCGGGAGCTCGATCCAGACGATATCGTACTCCGACCAACGGCGCCGGCATCCCGCCGGCACCTGTTCGAGGAGGCCTGTGACCTGTACTGGAATGAGCTCAACTGGGAGCAGCTCACGGACGAGGAGCGCATTTCCGGCGGAGAGCTTACGGAGATGGTGTTTCCCGGCCTCCTGGCGCTGGTTGACGCGTTGCTACCGCGCTCGGACAACGGAGAACCGGACAGGGATCGCGAGCACCGGGACGTGGCTCACGACTTTCTGCTGTGGCTGGCTTCTCGCCTGGTGGAGCTCAGGGTGACCCGGCCCGAGGACGACGAGGACAGAGACCGGATCCTCACGGAAATCCAGGTGACGGACGATCTGGTAGACCTGGTGTCGTGCCGGCTGTTCTGTCTATCAGACGAAGAAACCGGACGACTCAGGGGCTGAGAATGAACTCGATAGTCTGCATCAAGCGCGTGCCGGATTCCGAAGCGCGCATTCGCGTGGCTGCCGACGGGGAGAGCATCGATCCGTCGGGAGTGAAATTCGACATGAACGAGTACGACAAGTACGCCATCGAAGAGGCGCTACAGCGACGGGAAGCAGCGGGTGAGGGGCAGGTCACCGTCGTCACGATCGGCGGAGATGATGCCCGCGAGACCTTGCGCCAGGCCCTGGCAATGGGTGCCGACGAGGCGGTGCTGCTTCGTGCGGATGTATCGCTGGACGGCCTGCCGATCGCCCGTGCGCTCGCGGATGAGATTCGAGACCGTCCGTTCGATCTTCTGCTGTTCGGCAAGCAAGCGATCGATGACGACGGCATGCAAGTTCCAGCAATGGTATCGGAGCTTCTCGGCCTGCCCTGTGCGACCGTGGTCGTCTCCCTGGAGATCGACGAAGGACACGTGACTGCACGTCGGGAAATCGAGGGTGGCCACGAGGTGGTGGAGTTCGACCTGCCTGGCGTGGTGGCGGCCCAGAAGGGTCTGAACGAGCCCAGGTATCCAAGCCTCAAGGGAATCATGGCCGCGAAGAAGAAGCCACTCGAAGAGAAGGACGTCGAGCTGGTCGACGGTGGACTCGAGCTGGTCGAGTTGAGCGGTCCACCCTCCAGACCTGAGCCGGAGATCGTGGGAGAGGGCGCAGAGGCGGTGCCCGAGCTGGTCCGACGACTCCGACAGGAAGTGAAGGTGCTCTGATGGCTGACGTGATTGCATACGCGGAAACGAGAGACGGGACTCTACGGCCAGTAGCGCGGGAAACCGTGTCGGCGGCCAGGGCACTCGCCGACGAACTCGGTGGTCGAGTCGTGGCCGTGGCGCTCGATGGTCCCGGATCCGCTGACGCAGCCCGGGAACTGGCCAGGTTCGGAGCGGATCGAATCCTCACGGCGGAACACCCGGCTCTTACGAATTATCACCCGGACGCCGCCGTGCAGGCGATCGAATCGACCGCCGAAGCCTCGACGGCAGCCGCGATCGTCTTTCCAGCCTCAGCCCGTGGAAAAGACCTTTCGGCGCGAGTCGCCGGCCGTCTGAACCGTTCGCTCGCCACTGAGGTGACCGAGCTCGGTGTCGAAGACGGGTCGGTCGTCGTTACACGACCGGTGTACGCGGGTAAGGCCTATGCGAAGTTTCGATTCCGGGCGACACCTGCGTTGATTTCCATACGTCCCAACGTGTTTCCAGTGGTAGAACAACAGGGTGACGGAGTCGTGGAGACCCTCGACATTCAGCCGGGTGAGGCTCGGACGAAAGTCACGGGCACCGAGGGGGGGGCGCGGGAGCGTCTCGATGTGCGGGAGGCCGACATCGTGGTGGCGGGAGGGCGAGGTCTGCAGGCACCCGAGAACTGGGAGATGATGGACGACCTCGTCGATGCGCTGGGACCCCAGGCGACGCTCGGTGCAAGCCGGGCGGTCGTGGATGCGGGGTGGCGCCCTCACGGCGAGCAGGTCGGCCAGACGGGGAAGGTCGTGTCGCCGAGCCTGTATTTCGCGATCGGTATCAGTGGCGCAATCCAGCACCTGGCAGGTATGCAGACGGCGAACGTGATCGTCGCCGTCAACAAGGATCCGGAGGCGCCGATCTTCGGCGTGGCCAACTACGGGATCGTGGGTGACGCGTTCGAGGTAGTACCCCGGCTGACGGAGGAGATTCGGACGCTCCGCGACTCAGGGGGCTGACGCACCGGTCGGTCGCCGTCCTCGGGTTGGAATGTATCTCAACGGACCGCAGGGGGCGGCCAGCAGCCGTCGCCGGCCGGCAGGGGAGGAATCATGCCGAGCATTGCATTCGTCCTGAGCATTCTGGCTCCGATCGTGGCAGTTCTGCTTCGCGTCGCCGTTCCGCCGGGAGCCGGCGCATCGACCAATCTGGTGTGGTTGCTGGGACTCATTCCGGTGTTTCTCGCTACCCGGTTTCTCGGCTGGAAGGGCGCCCTGTACGGACTTCTGTGGGCTTCGGTTCCCGTGCTCATCACGACGTTCGCGATCGCACAAAGGGACGAGATTCCCGTGGACATGACGGCTCTCGGCGCCGTCATCGTCACGCTGGCCGCGGCTGCTCTGGGGGCCGGAATCATCTCGGAGGGTTGGAGACGTGAGCTGGCCGACCGGGATCGAGCAGCACCGGACCGCGCCATCCGCGAGCAATTGGGTTTTCTTCCCGGCCCCGAAGTTCTCGAGTATTTCCTGACGAAGCTGTTTGAGGGAGCGCGGCGGAATCCCCCCCTGTCCGTAGTCCTGTTCGAGATTTCCGACCTGGCTGATCAGGTCGAGATGAGCGGACCGGACGTGGTCGACCTCGCCCTCCGGGAAACGGCGACGGCCCTGGGGAGAGCGACCCGGGCGATGAACGTTCTCGGCAGATATGACGACGAGACGTTCGTGGTCCTGCTGCAGGGCGAGGATGTCGCGGGAACATATTCGTTTGCGAGTCGGGTGCTCGAAGAGATCGAAACGAGGCCCGCTCCCTGGGAAGGCCGGATTCATCTGAACGCCGGCATTGC
>JBDGUY010000178.1:0-4256 GCA_039585935.1 Gemmatimonadota bacterium | reverse complement strand
GAGTGTCAGAGAGATCATCGGTGACGCTGCGACCCTGGTCCGGGCTATGCCGAACACGGCAGTCGAAACGCTGAGCTCGATGACCTGCCTTTCGGTCGACGGCGAGCCCGGTCCGGGCCTCGAGGCGGCCGAGTACCTTTTCGACGCCCTGGGACTGACCCTGGTCATCGACGAGGAGATGATGACGCCGGCTACCGCCCTCTGTGCGTGCGGAGTAGCGTTCTTTCTTCGAACGATCAGGGCGGCGGCTCAAGGGGGGACGGAGATCGGATTCCATGCGGACGAGGCTCTCACACTGGCCGCTCAGACGGCGAGGGGCGCGGCCGACCTGATATTGACCGGCGGCAGCCATCCCGAGAGTGAAATCGATCGGGTGACCACCCCACGGGGCTGCACTATTGCCGGCCTGAACGAACTCGAGCACCGGGGCTTCAGCTCGGCGATGATCCGAGGGATCCTCACGTCGAGCCGGCGGGCCGAAGAGTTACTATAGGTCCGTATCCGCAAAAGGGCCGCGCAGTCTTTGAGGCGCACAACTATCTGTCCTGTATCTGACTCCACACAAGGAGACCTCATGTCGAAGCCCAACATCGCTCAGAAGGAGCCCTACCCGTTCGGACTCGAGGCGGGAAAGAGGTATGCCTGGTGCGCCTGCGGACACTCGTCCAGTCAACCCTTCTGTGACGGCTCGCACAAGGGAACCGAGTTCTCGCCAACGGTCTTCACGGCGGAAGAGACGAAGACGGCCTACCTGTGCGGGTGCAAGCACTCGGGAAACGTTCCGTTCTGCGACGGCAGTCACACAACCCTGGACTGAACGGCGGCCGCAGCCGCTTCGCGCTTGCGGGCAGGCGTGAAGGTGCGGCAACAGGATTCCAAGCCGTCAGACAGAACCCAAGGAGAATTGTCGTGCGACGTGTGCTCTCGATCCTGCTCGCTCCGGTAGTGCTTCAGGCTCCGAGTATGATGGCCCAGGAGCCTTCACCGGTAGGTGTCTGGGAGATCGTCGAGCTGGTGAATTGGAGCGCGTCCGGCGAAGCAACGCGGCCTTATGGCGACGATCCCCTCGGGTACTTCGTGTACACGCCGGATGGACACCTCATTCTCCACATTACGGCCAATCCACCGTTACCGGCGGCAAAGCTCCCACCGAGCGTCGACGAACTGGCAACCTGGGCCCGCTCATCCATCGCCTACTTTGGCACTTATACCGTCGACCGGGAGGCCGGAGTCATCACACATGAAATCGTCGGGGACCTGTTCCCGAATCGCGTGGGGACGAGTCAGGTCCGTCCATATCGAGTCGAGGGCGATGAGCTCATCCTCGATTTCACAGCTTCAAGCGGCCGACGCTTCGTCCGGAAGCTCAGGAGAATCGAACGTCTCCAGAACTGACGACAATGTGCCGCTTAGAACGCTGTCGAACACGCGCGTGGTGCTGACGCGGGAACATGAGTGAGACACGAATCCGGTCAGCGCGCAGCTCAGGCGTTGACCGTCATGAGGACCGCTCCGACGATCGCCCGGTGACGCCCCGCCGTATGCGGGTCATGACGTCGAACTTTCGGGCCCACCCCAAGACGACGATCGCTACGATCGCCATCGTGGCGAAGGCGGCGTTCAGCCCGACGTCCGCCAGTTCGTAGACCCTATTGGGCAGGAGCGCTTGAATGCCTTCGTCGAGCCAACCCAGGAGAACCGTTGCTGCCAGGGCGAGCAGGGCCGGGACCGGGACCCGACGACCGTTCCGGCGGCGCTCGCTGAGAGCGTAATAGATAAGTATGGCCACGAGGCCGTATTCGAACAGGTGGGAGCGTTGTTCCGGAACAGGCATCCGGATCAACGTCGCGAGATAGGCGGCCAATACACCGATCCCGGCCCCGATTTCGGCTCGGCCCGGACGCGTCTTCGCCCAATGCACCGCGATGACGAGCCCTACGAGAAGCAGGACTGCGGTGGTTGTCACACCCAACAGGTTTCGCGACCGCAGTTCCGCGGCCAGCTGTTGAGCAGGGCTCAACGTGGAGTAGATCGCCACCAGGACGACGAGCGTCCAGAGCCAGAGACGGCGCTCTCGGGCTGAGCTGAAGATCGAACCCTCAAAGGTACCGGCTACGCTTCCGGCGACGGGTGGGGTTCGATCCGACGGTCCCCACGCCATGATCAATGGGACGAGCAGCATGATGACGATGAGGGCGGCGACGAAGAGCTGCCCCTCGAGTCGCGACGGTGAGGGGACATCGTCTGCGACCTCACCCTCCTGGATCGGTTCCTCCGGGATGACAGGCGCCTGGCTCGACCAGCCGGAGTCCGAGGAAGGCGAGGCGTGGGCGGGGAGCACCGGGATGGCGGAACAGAAACAGAGTGCGCATAAGGCGCACCATTTGAGGGTCACGCTCATCACTGGCCGCCTTCTGCGGCACCGCTCAGCCGGCTCATCGATTCTGAAGGCCCTCCACAGGTATAAAGGTTGGTCAGATGCAGCAGCCGAGTGCAGCGCGGATGACTGCCGGCGAACTTGATCAGGCCTGGCTGCACACCTGTGGATCGGGCCAGCCAACAGCCGGAGGGACTCCGCTGGTCTCGTTGGTCGCTGTACTTGACGCTACCCCCTCGCTCAGTCCGCCGCACCTCGCCCGGCCTCCCATGAAATGCCTGCGGCGAGGTGAGCGTACCTGGCTTGCTCCTCACGACCCGGGGAAACAAATGTAGTCGCACAGAATCATTCCAGGTTCGTCAGTCGGGCGGAGAGTCCCTCGAAACGTCAGAGGAGAGTGAGATGGCGAAGGTCACCGGGATCGGAGGCGTGTTCTTCAAGAGCAGGGGGGATCACGCGGCGCTGGCGGCATGGTATCAGAAGCACCTGGGGATGCCGTTGGAGCCGTGGGGTGGCGCCGTGCTGAAGTGGCCCGAGGACCGGGCCGAGGACGACGGCCTCACCGTCTGGCACGTCGCGGAGCCGAACACCGAGTGGTTCGCGCCGAGCGACGCCCCGTTCATGATCAACTACCGGGTCGATGACCTCGGCGAGCTTCTCGAGGACCTCCGTGCGGCCGGAGTCGAGGTCCTCAAGGGCCCGGAATCTCATGAGAACGGTCAGTTCGCGTGGATCGCCGATCCGGACGGCAACAAGTTGGAGTTGTGGGAGCCGAAGTTGTGGGACGAGAAAAACAAATCCGGCTAACGTGCGGGCCGCCGAGTCCGCTACGCCGACGCCCGGCGAGAAGCTCGCGTCCAGCAGATTTCCGGTCGTGGCTCTCACGAGTTCGCGCTCGCCTCGTCCATCAGCCGCGGAATGCGCTCGGTAATTTCCTCCATCTGGGCAGCCCGCCTGTCGGCCCAGGCCGGAAGGGCGAGCCGGGTCGAGCCGATCACACCGAGGCCCAGGGCGCCGAACATGGCCGACATGATCAGCCCCACGTCCAACCCCTTCTTGAAGTAGATGGCGAGCCCGGTGAAGACCGCCATGAGCAGGAAGGCCGAGCCCATGATCGTCAGCTCGGTGACGTTCCCCTTGAACGTGCTCATCCGGACCCGGTGACCGCCCTCCCATGGTTCGACGTGGACCTGAAGGTTCCCATTGTACCACGTCCGAAGCGGACCGATGGACTCGACCGTGCCCCTCGCCCCGAATGTTTCCCTCAGGATGACGACAAGTCGCAACCACTCATCATCGCTCAGCGGCCGATCGAGGGGGACCATCCGCGATACGGACCGGGGGGCGCCGAGGAAGCGGGTCGGTGGTGAGGCTTCGGGCAAGTCGAGCGAGCGAGCCGCACGTTCGAGTCGCGCCGCCGGGATGCCCACTTCAGCGCCGACCTCCTGGATCTGTGCGAGCGTCAGACCCTTGCCGGCCGCTGGCGGCGGGGCGACCTCTTCAGCCTCGGACGCGCGCCGCAGGATCTCGGCGATCTCTTGCTCGCCGTAACGTCGGGAATCTGACATGTGACGAACATACAGCTGCAAGTCGTGTGGAACATACTGATCGTCCGGGCGCTGCTGCATGACCTGGAGCAGGTTGTGGCGGCGTCAGCTTCTCTGGCCTCCGAAGTCAGCCACAGCGTTGTCCTGCCGCCCCCGGTTCTCACTTGCCTGACGTCAGTGAGAAGCGCTTGAAGAAGTCCGACAGGGTCAGCTGCGACAGGTCACGGAATTCACCGGCGTCAAAGTAGGAGCCGTTGCAGTCCGAACAGGTCTCGTAGCCGATGTGCTGTTGCTGCTCATCGACGACCCGGGTCATGTGTCCGCCACACCGC
>JBDGUY010000177.1:0-8180 GCA_039585935.1 Gemmatimonadota bacterium | reverse complement strand
GTACAGGGAGTCCGCCGGTTCGAGCTGTGACCTGAAGTCAGCCACGAATCCCTGGACGGCCTGTACTCCTTCGACCTGCTCGAGGGAGTACAGGAACGACGGCATGACTCCCCGGAATCTCGGATCGCCACCCGGCGGGTCGGAGGCCATTTCGGAGCGAAGCTCACGCAAGCCAGCGTCCAGATCGCCGACTTGATAGTACGTCGTTCCGATCCACACGGCGGTGGCGGCGTTCTCCGAGCCCGGGGTCAAATCGAGCCACCGCTGCAAGTAGGCCAGGGCGGCCTTCGGGTCGCCATCTGCGACCGCATGTGCGAACAATCCGGAGAACGCCGGCGCGAATTCGGGCTCCAGCTCGAGCACTTCCTCGAACAGGCGGTCGGCGTCATCCCATCGTCCGGCCTGGTCGTACGCCGTCGCCAGGTCTACGAGGATGATCGGGGAGAGGGGATCCAGCCGGCGCGCCGTCTCGAGATAGGGGATTCCACTCTCGGGACTGCCGTTGTCTCCCAGCACCTCGCCGCGCCAGTGGTACGAGGTCGGGTAGCGCGGGTCGAGCTCGATCGCGCGCGCGAAGCTCTGATCGGCCCGGGCCGAATCGTAATGAACGAAGCCGTAGATGTAGCCGCGCGCCGTATGTGCCTGCGCCATCAGCGGGTCGAGCTCCAGGGCCCGATCCGTCGCCTCGGCGCCCCGGCGTTCCACCAGGCTGTCCAGCGTGAAAAACCAGCCGCGCCGCAGGCTGTTCGTCATTCCGAGATCCGCCCAGGCTTCGGCATAGTCCGGGTCGAGTGCCACGGCTTTCTCGAACTGCTCGGCGGCCGCCTCCAGTCCGCGCGGGGTCCGCTGCGCCGCCAGGTACCGTCCACGCAGCACCGCGTTGTAGGCCTCGAGATTGTCGGTCCCCTGGGCGACGAGCGTCTCCAGCGGCTCGGAGGCGTCGCCAGCGGGGGCCAGCGACAGCGCCGCGACGATCGATTGGGCAATCTCCTCCTGCACGCCGATCAGGTCCTGCATCTCGGCCACGGAGACGTCGTACGAATCGGACCACAGGTGAAAGCCCTTGGCGTTGACCAGCTGTGCCGTGATTCTCAGGCGCTCACCACCGCTGCGGACGCTCCCCTCCAGCACCGTTTGCACCCCGAGCTTGTCCGCCACCTCCGGGATGTCCACGTCGTCGCCCTTGAACCGGAAGGACGACGTGCGGGCCGCCACGACCAGGCCGTCCACATTGGCCAGGGCATCGAGCAATTCCTCTGCCAATCCGTCGCCGAAGTACTCCTGGTCACCATCGGGGCTCAAGTCGGAGAACGGGAGCACGGCGATCGACTCTACCGGCGCGTCGGGATCGACAGCTGTGTCTGCGGAGCGCGCCCCCCCCGGACCGGGCTGGCCGAGTATCAGCCAGGCCGCGATCAGGAACAGCGCAGTCCCGGCCGCCGCTGCGAGACCCACTGGCCAGCGACTGGCGGCGGGAGCGGAGACGATCTCGGTGATCTCACCGGGGGCCGCATTCTCAGTCTTCTTCACGCCGTCCGGCGTCATCTCGAACGCCCACGCGAGCACGATCGCGAGGGGAAACCCGAGCAGTGTGAGAAGCAGAACGAAAGTCATCGTCCACTCGGGCAGCCCGAGCCCGGGAAGCGCGATATCCGCGACCTGGAGGATGACGAATGCCACGCCGCCGTACACCGCCATCACGCGGAATACCTTGCGGCGCTTCAGTTCGGCAAAGAAGCGCTGGTATGCAGGAGTTTCAGACATGGGCCGAAGATCGCCGATTGCGCCCCGAATCGGCAAGGAACGGGTGAGCCGGTTCGCGATCCGCGGTTCGAGTCAGCTGCCGATCGCCGTGGCCACGAGCCGCCGCGGACCGCCCCGATCGCGGTGCTCGCACAGGTAGATTCCCTGCCAGGTCCCTAGATTCAGCCGTCCCGAAGTGATCGGCACGGTCACCGATGCTCCCATCAGCGACGCCTTGATGTGCGCCGGCATGTCGTCCGGGCCCTCGGCCGTGTGTCTGTAGTACGGCGCGTTCTCGGGAACCGCCCTGTCGAAGTGCGCCTCGAAATCCTGCCTCACCGTCGGGTCCGCGTTCTCGTTCACCGTCAGGCTGGCCGATGTGTGCTGGATGAACACGTGCAACAGACCGTGCTCGATCTCCATGAGCTCGGGCACCTCCTTCTCGATCAGCTGCGTCACGAGATGGAAGCCGCGCGGCATGGCGGGAAGCCGGAATTCTCTCTGGACGGTCTTCATTGCGCTCTTCGGTTACGGGCAGTTCGTTCTCGTCATCGGAAACTCGATGACACGCGTGATTCCCTCTTCTGCCCCCTCTATCGTCGCCACGGCCAGGCCACGAGCGAGGTGGCGGTAGGTGATGCGCTGCGGGAAATCGTGCTCGGGAGCCTCGAAGACGGCCACGGAATCGGAAAGCTCAGCCTGGAAGAAGGTGGCTTCGGGCTGGCCGGATGGAAGGGCCACGAACGCCAGCCGTTCCTCACTCCCCGTAACACTCCTCGTCTCGATCCGCAGGTGCTCGTGTTCGACGGTTTCGCCGCCGGCGACGCTGCGACTCATCCCGATCATCGTGCCGCCGCGTGGCTCCATCCACTGCTCGTCGCGCCGGAAGCCCGTTTCCACGTGCATCCAGCAGCCGGAAAGCCAGGACAGAGAGTGGATCGGGCCGGCGAGGAGGGTGGTCGCAGCTTCATCGCCAGCGTCATCCGACCACGGGCCGTAGTCGCTGCGCAGCCACAGGATCGCTCCCGCCGCGAGAGCCAGGAGTGCCGTCAGCTTGAACAGGATTCGTGTACCAGACATGAACTGAAGATCGGGGTCTGGGGCCCGGGCCGAAACGGGTGGGCGAGCGAGAAATGAACTTGAAACCCAAAGAGCGATCGGGCTTCCAGCTACTCCAGGCCGACCTTCGCCAGCAGCTCGTCGTAACGGGGGTCGGCCTTCAGCGGGTCGGCGGAGTGGTCGGTCCGTAGTTGGCCGATACTGCCGGGGTACTCCTCAGCGGCCTGATCCAGGATCTCGAACGCCATGTCCAGGTCCCCCAGCTCGCCATACACGATGGCGATCTCTTTCAGCAGCCGACTTACCTGTTCAGCCCGTAAACCCGTACGGACTCGGTTCCCTCGTCGTCGGTCCATATGCCGTAGACCCTGTCGGTCCCGACCGCTCGCATCTCGAAGCCGGCAGGAATCTCGACCATTCCCAGGCGTCTTCCATCGGTCTCGAACACGGTCCACCAGCCCCCGGCCGGCTCGGTCCAGGCATGGTAAGGCCCGATCCACATCGAACCGTCCGGGTCGACGATCATCTGTCCCGTGTACGGGCTCGTCGCCGGGAACGGCATGTCCTGCAGGAAGTTCCGCATCTCCGCCACTGCGGGCGGATTCCCTGCTGCCGTGGCCATGGCACCCGCCTTGAAAGCCTCGACTCGCTCCGCCGGCAGCGAATCAGGCTCGGCGTCCCAGCGGAGGATCTCGAGGAGGCGGCCGTCCGCGCCATGGCGAGTAACCTCAGGCGACTCACCCGAACCGAACCAGAATCCGTCGGCCGTGGCAGCTACCTGGGACTCGCTGCCGAACGGCAGTGCTCCGCCGGCCATTCCTTCACCGAAGCCGAACAACCAGTGCTCGCTGGTCGGAAATGCGGAGGCCGTGTTCTCGTATCCACCGCCCGGCTGCAGAATCACGAACGGCAGCGAATCACGATTCACACCTGCGGTCATGCCTTCCTCGAATGCGAACTCTCGCAGCCCGAGAATTGACCCGTCCGCCAGGACTCCGAATACCGCTGGAGACCCGGCCTCCACAAAGTCGATGGCCTCCAGTCGGGCGAATTCACCGTCGGGGCCGAAGACGGACAGGCGCTGAACCTCGGGGTCGATGGCGAGCACCGAATCAACGTGTCCGGCGGAATGCCGAAACTTGCCGTTGGCGTCAAACCACACGACCTGGGTGCCGCGCCGGTGCGCGACGACAAATCCCCCATCCGACAGCCGGACGATGCGCCCGGCGCCATGCAGTGCTGTCCCAGGCGCTCTCCCGCCACCGATATCCGCGATCGGCTCCGGATCGATCGTCCAGGCCGTTTCAGCCGTCCACGCTGAGCCCGCGGTTTCGATGATCCGGACTCCGGCGCTGTCCCTGGTCGCAAACTCGGAAGGCTCCGCGTGCCTGGCCGCGACATCCGGATCGGGTGCTGCCGGCGGACTCTGTACCGCGGCAGCCGGGGTCTGAACAGCGGCGTCGTCCGCTCCCTCAGCCGCCGGATCTGAGTCGCCGCCGCACGCCGACGCGAGACTGGCCGACAGTAGGGCAGCCAGCAGGAGTGGACCGGCGGACGAATATTTCGGGCAATTCACCCTGTGAGATTTCATGGCGCACAAGATTGCGTCATACGGAGCCGGAGGCCAGATGACCACCCCTGCACAGGTCGCAAAGCGGGCGATCGAGCGGCAGGAAAGGGATCAACACCGTCAACCGCTGAGGATTATCCGACGGCCGGCCGGGCGCCAGTCGAGACACGACTCCAGGATGCAACGAGGGCCCGATCGCTCTCACGGTCAGGCCCTCACCGCGCTTTAGAAGGTGTGTCCCGACATCCCCGGCGCGCCTTCAATCTGCGCTCAACTCCACGCCGGTCGGGCCGCTCCCGCTACGAGCGACCGGACAGTGGATATCATACTGGCTCCGGACGAAATTCGCAAGCCCACACCGGACGAAGTGCAGACTGTCTATCTCTATATATTGCAACATTTTACATATTTTTGTCTCATCGTGTTTGTAAGTTGTTTTCCAGCAGGAACTTGGCGGGTCGGATCCCGGGCCGGCCCGGGTAGTTGCCATTGCCCCCTGACGTTCACGGCGTGATTATGTTCCTGTTGGAATTCGCAGCCGCGCGCCAACGCACGTTGTTTCAAGGGGATCCCACATGCGAAATCTACTGACCCTTCTTGCTGTTGTCTCCGTTTTCGCCGTCGGGACACCGCTGCACGCCCAGGAGGCCCCTGAAGCCGAGGAGCCCTCGAAGGCGTCGGAGGAGACCGCTCTCGCGAAGGCCGCTGCAAATCCGATTGCCAACATGATCAGCCTGCCGCTGCAGCTGAACAATGACTTCGGGCTGGGCCCGTACGATCGCACCCTCAACGTGCTGAACGTTCAACCGGTCATTCCGCTTTTTGACGGCAAGATCGTGACGAGGACGATAATCCCGTTCGTGTGGATACCCGATTTCTCCTCCGAGAGCGGGCAACAGACGTCGGGGCTTGCAAACATCGTGGCAACCGCGTGGTACGTGCCTTCCCAGGGGAGCCTCATGTGGGGCATTGGCCCGGTGCTGGCGATGCCGACGGGCGGTGAGCAGCGAGGCTCGGAGAAGTGGAGCGCTGGCGTTTCGGGCCTTGTACTCGCCCAGCCGGGACCCTGGACGATCGGCGCTCTGGCCAACAACTTCTGGTCATTCGCCGGAAACGAGGACGCCGACGAGGTAAACGAGGGTTTGATCCAGTACTTCGTAACCTACCAGCTGGGAAATGGCTGGTACGTGAATTCTGCCCCGATCATCACGGTCGATTGGACACTGGACGAGGACAAGTGGAAGGTCCCGTTTGGCGCGGGCGGCGGTAAGGTCCTGTTTCTCGGAAAGCTGCCAGTGAATCTGCAGGCGGGCGCTTACTATTACGTCGTGAAGCCGGACTTCGGGCCAGACTGGCAGCTGCGGTTGCAGGCCCAGTTCATGTTCCCGCTCTGACGCGGCCCAGTCGCCTAGCGCGACGCAGTCATCTGGCGGCGCTCGAATTCAGGCGGCGCTCCCGGCTCAGTCCCCCGGCTTCGCCAGCTGCAATTCGGCCCCTTCCTGACCCGTGTACCGAAGCATCTCGTGGAACCGTGGGTCGGAGTGGTAACGGCTGAACGCAGGATGCCAGACCCTGCCGAATCCGTCCGCCCGGAAGCGGGGCTGTGACAACAACGACTCCACGGCCATGTCGAAGGCCCTGGCCGTATCACCCAGAGCGATGTAGTGGACGGACTGCCAGTCGTCCGGGGAACAACAGGCGTCGAACGCGGCGATGTCACCCGCGCGAATTGCGTCGTATCCCGCCACCAGTTCTTCCCTGTTATTCACCCGTACGTCTGCCGCCGCCCGCACATCGACAAATCTCGGCAAGATTTCGTCGCGCACGATCGCCTCGGCCCGGTCGTAATCGCCGATCGCCACAAATGCGCGTTCGAGGTTGGCAAAGGGCGACACGAACTCGCCGCCGTGGACGATCGCGAGTTCGTACTGCAGGATCGCTTCCTCCCGTCGGTTGTTCATCGACAGGATGTAGCCGAGGACGTTCAGCCGGATCGCCGAAGTCGGATCGAGCGCCACGGCTCTCCTCGCGCTGCGAAGCGCCTCGTCGAGTCTGCCGGTCGCCGCGAGCAGCTCGGCATACTGCTGGTGGGCTTCCACTTCGTCCGGATCGATCTCCAGCGCCCGGAGGTAGTGTCGCTCCCCCTGCTCCCACTCCCAGCGGTCGCGGTACACGTTGCCGAGCGCGACTTCCGCGCCGGCGATCTTCGCGTCGATCTCCAGCGCCCGAATCGCCGCGGCTTCCGCTGCATCGAGGGACGACTCCCATGTCGCCCAGTATTCCTCTCTGCTCTCGGCCTCCTGGTAGAACGGGACCAGCGAGTACGCCTGGGCCAGACCCGCCCAACCGGGCGCCCAGCTCGAGTCCCGGGCGACCGTCGCCTCGAACAGCTGAACGGCCTGATCTACGCCATCGCCGCGCTCGCGCATCCTCGCTCTACCCGTCAGGTACATCTCGTAGGCGTCGAGGTCTCCGATCGGCGCGACCAACGACTCATCTTCGCCGAGCCCCAGCGAAACCTGCAGCTCTTCCGCGATCGCCTCGGCGATCTCCTCCTGCACGGCGAACACATCGTCGATCGTCCGATCGTACGACTCCGACCACAGATGGAAGTTGTCGTTCGCGTCCACGAGCTGCGCGGTGATCCGCAGGCGGTCATCCTGCTTTCGCACACTGCCCTCGACTACGTACTGGACGCCGAGTTCGCTGCCGATCTCGCGCAAGTCCTTGTCCTGCCCCTTGTAGGCGAACGAGGAAGTACGCCCCCCCACCCGGATGTCGCGGATTTTGGCGAGGGAGTTGAGCAGTTCTTCGGTCATGCCATCCGCGAAATACTCCTGGTCTCCGTCCTGGCTCATGTCAGCAAATGGGAGGACGGCGATCGACGGACGATTGTCCGTATCGAGGTCGGCGTAGGCGAGCTGAAGCACCTCGGCACCGCGGTTGTTCCCGGCTGCGGCGCCCGCGGCCTGCGCCGCCTCATCACCACCTGGAGCAGTACTCCGGCCCACCCACCAGGCTCCCAGCGCGAGCGCAACGACGCCTAGCAAAGCAAGAATCCCGGCGGGCCAGCGAGCGCCGACGGGCTGCGCGACGATCTCCTCGATCTCGCCCGTCTCCGCTGGATCGGTCCGCTTAACCCCGTCGGGCGTAAGCTCGAGCGCCCACGCCAGCACCATCGCGATCGGAAATCCGAGCAGTACGAGAAACGTCGTCGTCCTGAGCACGACGGACGGGAGTTCCATTCCCTCGGCGAGAATATCGGCCACCTGCAGCACGACGAATCCCGTCGCGCCATACGCTGCGGCGACGCGGAACACCTTCCGCCGTTTCAGTTCGGCGAAGAAACGCTGATATCCGTGAGATTCTGTCATGGCCCGAAGATCGACCCGGGAAGGCCGATCCGGCAAGCGAAGACACCCGGTCGCGTGCGGTCTTGCATGCGGCTGATACATCAATTATGATATATCAACATTGATCTATAATGTGCGACTTCTGGATCCACAACTACGAAACGGGATCAGCCCATGTCGCTGCGCTACGCTCTGCTAGGATTCCTCGGTCTCGACTCCATGACGGGCTACGAGCTCAAGCAGAACCTCGACCGCTCCACTCAGCAGTTCTGGCACGCCGGACTCAACCAGATCTATCCGACGCTCAAGCAGCTGGAAGGCGATGGCCTCGTCACCGCCCGCAGCGAGCCGCAGGACGGCAAGCCGGACAGGCGCCGCTACAGCATCACACCCGCGGGCCGAGAGCAGCTGGAAAGATGGCTCTCCGAGCCGCCGACCCGCCTTCCTCCGAGCAA
>JBDGUY010000176.1:0-7290 GCA_039585935.1 Gemmatimonadota bacterium | reverse complement strand
CGGAGAGCGCGCCGTGGACTTCATCGCGCGACACCGGGATGAACCGTTCTTCCTGTTTCTTTCCTTCACCACGCCGCATACGCCGATGCATGCCCGAGAGGACTACCTGGAAGAAGATGGACCCCGATTCCAGACTCCGGTGCGGGCGAAGTATTCGTCGATGATGCGCTCTCTCGACGACAACGTGGGGAAGGTCCTCCAGGCGCTCGAAACCATGGGCCTTCGCGGCAACACGCTGGTCCTGTTCGCCAACGACAACGGTGGAGCGATGCCCTACAACGGGTCGTTGAACTCTCCTCTGCGAGGTGCCAAGGGAACGGCCCTCGAGGGCGGGAATCGTGTGGCGTACCTGCTGTCCTGGCCAGCCGTCATCGAGGAGGGCCGTGTCTTCGAAGCTCCGGTATCGACCCTCGACGTACTGCCCACTTTCCTCGCAGCGGCAGGTATCGATCTTCCTGGCGATCGTGAATTCGACGGGGTCGATCTCGTGCCGTACCTGGACGGCTCCGTGGATGGAGTTCCCCATGACACCCTGTTCTGGAAGATGCAGTGGGGCGCCGCCGTTCGCTCCGGCGACTGGAAACTGGTACGCACGCCGCTCGATGAGCACTGGCTGTTCGATCTGGCAGAGGATGTCTCTGAGTCGTATGACGTTGCAGCCGAGAATCCGGACGTGGTGTCGTCGTTGCGCCGGTCTCTGGAGTCCTGGGAATCCACTCATCCCGATCCGATATGGCTGATCGACGACTCGTGGCACGCGCGCACGCTGGAGCGGTACGACCAGAAAGTCGTGGATGGGTTCGTTCGAAACTGACTCGAGGGAGCGCCCCGAGCCGCCCTCCTGGATCTTAGCTTCCTCCCTCGTGCCGACGGACTGGTTCTCCGGTGCCGTTCATCGCGAAGGTCGCTTTGACGGGACGCCAACCACACTTTCGGGAGACGATCATGAATCTCGAGATTCTCGTCTCGTTCCTTGCCTGGTGCACGCTGATCAACCTGGTGATCCTGATTATCTGGAGGCTGGTGTTGGCGTTTGCGGGCGGCTGGATGCGGGGCATGCATCGAAAGTGGTTCGACCTGAGCGACGAGAGCTTCGCCGCCGTCCATTACAAGCTGCTGGCGTACTTCAAGGTTCTGTGGGTCGTATTCAATCTCACTCCGTATCTGGCCCTGCGCCTGTTCGTCCTAGAAGTACCCGGCGACTCCAACCCCCTCCAGCCTCTGGTCGATCTCCAGCAATTGCCTGAGAATAGCCGTGTGGCCTGATCCTCCAATGACGATAATCCGCTCACCCGGATTCGCCGCCTGCTGAATATTGGCGTACATGCGGAAGTTGCGCTGCCACCAGCTGGCGGTTGCGTCAGCGCCCGAATAGCCATCGTGTGCACCAATGGCGTTCGTAGCCAGGTACAGATCCATATTCATGCGATCTTGCTCAGGGTCATTGCTGAGCATCAGCAATCCACGCAGATCCATGCTCGCTCGGGCATTGTCCTGTATCATGGTGAACCGTGCCAAGGTCTTGTCGAAGACCTCCATTTCGGGCGAGTCGTGCTGATTCGCATACTCGAACATCGCCTCGCTCTGCCAATTCAATTCTCGGTGGTCAAAGCTCTGTACGCTCTCGAGACCAGCTGCCTTGGCGATGCGAAAGCCCAGCTGGTAGATCTCGTTGGGGCCCAGTTCATAATTCCCGGCCAGGTAATCACGAAAACGCTGGTTGATCAGCTCTTCATTCTCCGGGTTGTACTCCAGCAGCACGCGGGTTGGCCTGAATTTCGCCAGTCGCTGGGTGAACGCCTCCAGGTACTCCTGTGATTCCTCGGCGAGCACATCGAAGTCGGACACCTTGACGACGTCCTTGCCGGGGTTTTCAAAGTGGAAGGTGCCTATCAGCAGGATCTGGGCTGGCTCATTGACCTGGCCGGTAACGCTGAGTAGCAGTGCGAGCAAAGCGACCACTGTTTTCATCCGAACATCCTTCGTGATGATTCTCTGGCCCCGGCGGCCCCATCAACTACGGTCCGACAATGCAGATCGTGCCCGGGCCGCGGCTTATGAGACGAAACGGGCGAGGATTTGGTTTGAACCGGCGCTTCGTGGCGAACAACTGGCGGCTTCAGCCCGCCTGGGCGCCACTACTGGTGAGTCCAGTCCCTCTCGGCTGTACCCCAGTCTGTCGCTAGATTAGCGGGACCTGGAGGGACGTTGAAGGAAACAGACACCTTGCCTGAGAGTCTGCCATGAATCTCGAGGTCTTCACATCGTTCCTTGCCTGGTGCACGCTGATCAACCTGGTGATCCTGATTCTCTGGTGGCTGGTGCTGGCGTTCGCGGGCGGCTGGATGCGGGGCATGCATCGAAAGTGGTTCGACCTGAGCGATGAGAGCTTCGCCGCCGTCCACTACAAGGTGCTGGCGTACTTTAAGATTCTATGGGTCGTATTCAATCTCACTCCGTACCTGGCCCTGCGCCTGTTCGTCTGAACGGCTGGCGAGTTCGGCTGCTGAGCGCATGAGCCAGACCTGGATACCTGCGGCGGATCCGTCTTGCCCACCGGCCGAGATCGCAACGCTCTGGTCCCGGCGTTCTCAAGTCCCGAGACTCGAGGCCGGCGAGGTGCATGTATGGGCCGCGGCACTCGACGTACCCGGCGACCGGCAGTTGCGCCTGGCGGCGACGCTGACGCGTGAGGAACGGGAACGCGCGGCCCGGTTTCGAACCTCCGAGCTTCGCTGTCGCTGGACGGCCGGCCGAGGGCTGCTGCGAGAGATCCTGAGCCACTACCTGGCGATCGAGCTGGCGGAACTGCGATTCGATCACAACGCCCACGGCAAGCCCATGCTGGCCGGGGAGGCGCAGCGTCCGATCGCCTTCAACCTCGCCCGCAGCGGTGGGCTGGGGGTATATGCATTCACCTCCTCCCACGCGGTGGGTGTCGACCTGGAAGAGGTCCGGGAGTTTCCCGAAATGCGTGCCATGGCCGGAAACACCTTCTCCCGCGGCGAGCGCGCGGCGCTCGAGGCCGTTTCCCACGAAGACTTCCTGGCGGCTTTCTTCCGCTGCTGGACGCGAAAGGAAGCGTTTCTCAAGGCTCGCGGGACCGGCCTGCTCGCGCCGCTCGACAGCTTCGATGTGGAGGTCGTCCCCGATCGACCGGCCGCGCTGCTCAGGGTAGCGGGCGATGCCGCGGCTCCCGGTAAATGGACGCTGCTGCACCTGGCGCCGGCTCCCGGCTATGTGGGAGCACTCGCTGTCGAGGCGCCGCCTGACCAGGTGACGGTCCGCGCCGGGAGCTGGGAACTACCGGACTGACCGCGCGGCGAGTCGGACATGCAGCGCTTGCAACGTTAGTTTGGCCCGGACCGATTCTGAATCGAGTCTGCGAACGGCAACCTAGAGGAAACGATGAAGAATTGCAGTCGTGCGGTCACCGCGATATTGGCCACCGCAGCGGTCACGCTGATGACGGCCCAGGTCGCCCCTGCCCAGCATTGGATCCAGCAGGACGACGAAGAGCGGACGAACAAGTCCATGTTCCGCGCGCTCGAGGACTGGCCGGCGCCGAACGAATTCCGCGCGGGCAGCGGATTCCCCGGCGCGAAGTACTGGCAGCAGCGTGCCGACTACATCATCGAGACCTCCCTGGACACGGTGAATCACCGGGTGTCGGGCACCGAGCGCATCACGTATCACAACAACTCGCCCGACGTCCTGCGGTTCTTGTGGATTCAGCTGGATCAGAACGTGCGCTCGCTGGAGCACAGCCGGGCGTACGAGGCACGAGGCGCGCTCCCCGAGAATATCGCCGAGATGCCGCCGCCGGTGCAGCAGTTTCTCGGTGCCGCCCCGTTCGACGGGGGATATGACATATCCCGGGTGCAACTCGCGGCTCGTGGCGGCGTGAACGCCGGTGGCGGGGCTCTCGGCAGCGGAACGCTCACGGATGCGGACTACCGGATCAACAACACGATCATGCGCGTGGAGCTTCCCGAACCTCTCGAACCGGGCGGCGTGCAGGAGCTCGAGATCGACTGGGAGTTCAACGTGCACGACAACGGGATGCGCGGTGGCCGGGAGCTGGTGACCGACGGGTGGATCTACGAGATGGCGCAGTGGTTCCCGCGCATGTCCGTTTACGACGACGTGAACGGCTACCTCGAGTTCGGAGACTACGATGTGAAGATCACGGTGCCCGCCGACCACATCCTCGAGGCGACGGGGGTGCTGCAGAATCCCGAAGACGTGCTCACCGGCGAGCAGATGGACCGGCTGGAGAGGGCGTACGAGAGCGAAACTCCGGTGTACATCGTCGGACCGGACGAAGTGATGACGGCGGACAGCCGCCCGGCCCGGGGCGGCATGCTCACATGGCACTTCCTGGCCGACGAGGTGCGCGACTTCGCCTGGGCCTCCTCGAAGACCTACGTGTGGGACGCGGCCGGCTTCAGCTATCCGGGTGAGGACCGCGTCATCGCGGCGCACTCGATGTACCCGCGGGACGCGATGCCGCTGTGGAACGACATCTCGACCGCGGCCGTGATTCAGACGCTGAAGACGTACGGCGAGATGGCGTTCGAGTATCCGTACCCGAAGGCGTCGAACGTGAACGGCCCGGCCGGCGGGATGGAGTACCCGATGCTCTCGTTCTGCGGGGCCCGTCCCCGGCCTGGCAACGAGGAGCCGCAGGGCTACTCAGACGGTGTGAAGTACGCCCTGATGATGGTCACGGTCCACGAGGTGGGGCACAACTGGTTTCCGATGATCGTCGCCTCCGACGAGCGGAAGTGGACCTGGCTGGACGAGGGCCTCAACACCTTCCTCCAGCACTACGCCCTGATCGAAATGGATCCCGATTACCCGGGCTGGTGGGGCTCTCCCGCGAACATCCGCGAGTACATGAAGGACCCGGACCAGGTTCCGATCATGACTCACTCCGACCTCATCCATAAGGACTTCCTGCAGAACGGCTACATGAAGCCGGCGTCCGGCCTGACGATGCTGCGCGAGATCGTGCTCGGTCCCGAGGCGTTCGACCAGGCATTTTCCGGATATTCGCAGGCGTGGATGTTCAAGAAGCCCCAGCCGTACGACTTCTTCCGCTCGATGGACGAGGGGGCCGGCGAGGACCTCACCTGGATGTGGCGCGGCTGGTTCTACACCACGCACTGGAACGACCAGGCCGTGGCCGGCGTCGAGCGCCAGGCCACCGAGGAGTTGCTCGGGTCCGACGAGCGCGGGCGCTATTACTACCGCATCACGATCGAGAACAAGGGCGGGCTGGTACTGCCTATTCGCATGAACGTGGTGTTCGAGAACGGAAACGAGGAGCTCATTCAACTCCCGGTCGACGTATGGCGCTACAACGAGAAGGAATTCACGTACGGCCTGTTCGCCGACGACGAGGTGGTGAGCATCACCCTCGACCCGGACCACATGCTCGCCGACATCGATGACGAGAACAACCTGTGGACGGCGCCGGCATCGTGATCGGTCTCGCAATTCGAGCCGCAGCCCTTCCGTGGCTGGCGTTCGTGCTGATGGCGGGGCCGGGTCCAGGGCCGGAATCGTCCTCCGCCGGGACAACCCCGCACCCCCTCCACCTGTCGACGACGCAGCTCGCGGTCGATACGACCACCGTGTGGCTGCGAATCCGAATGTTCAAGGATGACCTGGAGTTCGCGCTGGCGGTCCGCGCCGGCCTCGACTCCCTGAGCCTCGAGCCCTCGGCCAGCCATGACTCTCTGTTCGCGGACTACTTCGACGGGGCGTTCGGCCTGCGACTGAACGGGACCGAGGTACCCGGAGTCATCGAATCGAGCGGCGAGGACGTCGAGTCCGGGGTCGGAGACCTGAGGATGTGGTGGTACCAGGTCCGGTTCGACGGTACCGAACGGATCCGCAGTATCGAAATCCGCAACGAGATCCTGTACGAGGAATTCGAGGATCAACGGAACATCGTGCGAGTGCTCCACGTCCCGACCGATATGCAGAGGACCTTGTATTTCGCCGCTCCCGATGGGGGATGGACGGAGTTGACGTGGTGAAGTGACCTTGGTTATCGGAGAGTCGGGGATTCGAGACTCGCCTGACCAACAACGGAGGGAAACATGTCCGCATTCGAGAATGCCACGCGGTTCTTCCATGCCTGCGAACGATCCGAGGGGTGGGCCGGCTGCCAGCAGTACGTCGAGCCCGGCGCCTCCTTCGAGTCCCAGGCAGGGCCACTCGCCGAGATCGGCACGGTCCAGGACTACACTGACTGGATGGCCGGCGCGGCCACCTGGATGCCGGATGGGCGCTACGACCTGCATACATCGGCGTGGGACGAAGCGAATCGGGCGGCCACCTTCGTCGCGACGTATCACGGAAGCCACAGCGGCGAAGGCGGGCCCGTCCCCCCGACGAATCGGGATATGAGTTCGGACTACGTGTACGTGCTGTACATGAATGCCGACGGCCGGGTCGAGCGGATGGTAAAAATCTGGAACGCCGGGTGGGCCCTGAAGCAGCTGGGCTGGGTGTAAGCTCGGAACTGCCTCCGACTGCCCGGCGAGGTCGCTGAAAATGGCCAGGGAGACGGTACTGATCACCGGCTGCTCGAGCGGTTTCGGCAGGCTGACGGCGCAGACGTTTCACGCGAACGGCTGGAACGTCATCGCGACCATGCGATCGCCGGAGAATGAGACGGAACTGACGCAGCTGGATGACGTGCTGGTCACGCGGCTGGACGTGACCGATCCGGAGAGCGTTTGGCAGGCGGTGGACGAGGGCCTGTCACGCTTCGGCGCAATTCACGTCCTGGTCAACAACGCGGGCTTCGGCGGGCACGCGCTGTTCGAGCAGTTTCCGGACGAGACGGTCCGGGCAATGTACGACACGAACGTGTTCGGCCTGATGAACGTCACGCGTGCGGTACTTCCCACCATGCGAGAGCGCGGAGAGGGCTGCGTGATCAACGTCACGTCCATCTCCGGACTGCTCGGCACGCCGACTTCGTCGATCTACTCCTCGACCAAGTTCGCGGTGGAGGGACTGACCGAGGCGCTCGCACTCGAATACAGCCCCCTGAACATCAGCTTCAAGACCGTGGCGCCCGGCGCCTACCCGACGACGCGCTTCGGCGACAACACCGACAGCCCGATCGACGCGGGTGGCGCACAGCTCTCCGCCTACGCGCGGGAGTTGCGCGGACAGATTCAGGCGATCAGCCAGCGGCTCGCGAGCCAGGACGGGGCGAAAGCCCATCCCCGGGAAGTCGCCGACAGGATTTACGAGTGCGCGACATCC
>JBDGUY010000175.1:0-4363 GCA_039585935.1 Gemmatimonadota bacterium | reverse complement strand
ATGACGAGTATGGCGCAGACGAACGCCTCGATCCTCGAGGTCGTGTCCGGCCACCTCAGCACCGCCACACCGGCCAGCGCAAGCGACGCAGGCACGAACCACTCGAGCGGCCAGTACCAGCGGGAGATCTCGGATGTGACAACGGCGCCAGCGTGCAGGACGAATATGTCCAGCAGCGCCAGCAGCGTCAGCAGTGCGGCCAGAAGCAGAAACACGAGCGCCGCCCGGCGGCGCAACGTCTCCGTTTGCTCCCCCTGCCAGGCGGTCGTGGCAGTGTTGAGTTCGATCCGGGGAGCCGCGCTGCGGATCAGTTCGCTCATGGCTGCCTCGCGGTCAGCTGCCGCCCGGGCCCGCGGCTTTGACTTCGTCGGTGACGTAGTCTGCGTACTGCGCGAAATTGTCGCGGAATCGTCCGGCCAGGTCCTGTGCCGCGCGATCGTAAGCATCCTTGTCGGTCCACGTATTGCGCGGATTGAGGACCTCGTCCGGTACGCCGGGGCAGCTGACGGGTACGTGGACGCCGAAGACCGGGTCGGGCGTCGTGTCGATCCCGGCCAGGGCTCCGTCGAGAGCAGCGGTGACCATTGCACGGGTATGGCCGATCTTCATCCGACTGCCGACGCCGAACGGACCCCCGCTCCAGCCGGTGTTCACGAGCCAGCAGTTCACCTCGTGCTTCGCGATCTTCCGGCCAAGCATTTCCGCGTACACGGACGGGTGCATGACCATGAACGGCGCACCGAAGCAGGCGCTGAATGTAGCCTGAGGCTCGTTGCCGAGTCCCTTTTCCGTGCCAGCGAGCTTCGCGGTGTATCCCGACAGGAAATGATACATGGCCTGTTGCGGCGTAAGCTTCGAAACCGGCGGCAATACGCCGAACGCATCGGCGGTCAGCATGATGATGTTCTTTGGATGTCCGGCCATCCCGGTTTCTGATGCATTCGGGATCATGTCGATCGGGTAAGCAGCCCGCGTGTTCTCGGTCAGCGAATCGTCATCCAGATCGAGCTCCCGCGTATCCGGGTCTATCATCACGTTCTCGAGCACCGTGCCGAACCGACGCGTGGTGTCGTAGATCTCCGGCTCGGCTTCTTCTGACAACCTGATCACCTTCGCGTAGCAGCCACCCTCGAAGTTGAACACTCCCTGATCGCTCCACCCGTGCTCGTCGTCTCCGATGAGCGTCCGGTCGGGATCCGCGGACAGGGTGGTCTTTCCTGTACCTGAGAGGCCGAAGAACACCGCTGCGTCTCCTTCCTCGCCCACGTTCGCCGAGCAGTGCATCGGCAACACGTCAGACAGTGGAAGCAGATAGTTCATCACTGTGAAGATGGACTTCTTGATCTCACCGGCGTAGCTCGTGCCCCCGATGAGCACCAGGCGGCGACCGAGGTCGACGATAATGAATACCGTCGAATTCGTTCCGTCGATCGTCGGATCGGCGTGGAAGCCCGGAAGCTGCAGGACCGTGAACTGCGGCTCGTGATCGCCGATCGCGTCCAGCGGCGGGCGGATGAACATGTTTCGCGCGAACATGCTGTGCCACGCGGTCTCGGTAATGACGCGGATCGGAATCCGGAAATCCGGATCCGCACCGGCCCACAGGTCCTGCACGAACAGACCTCGTCCCTGCGTATAGGCGCGCATGCGGCGGTGCAGATCTTCAAACCCGTCAGACGCGAACGGCCGGTTCACATCGCCCCACCAGACGTGAGTCTCCGAACTCGGCTCCTCGACCACGAACTTGTCGAGCGGCGAGCGCCCGGTATGGTCGCCGGTACGCACCACGAGAGGGCCTGCCGCGAGCAGTGCTTCGTTGGCTCGGATCGCGTGCTCGTACAGGGCGGGCGTTCCATAATTCCATCGCGCGATACTTGCGCCCCGGATGCCGTGATTCTCGATGCCGTAGCTGGAAATGACCGGTCCGATCTGCTGCATGCTATCCTCGCGCGTTGTTCCGTGTCGTTCATGGAGTACGGGATCCAAACATCGTGGCCGTCACCCGTGTCCGGCGCAATGCCGCCGAGGGTTCTGGCTCGTTCCGGGGGGCGCTCGTAGTTTCCGTTCCCCGGATGTGTTCCGGTTTCGGGGCGGTTCTGCACTGTCGCCATTCCTGCACCGCGAGATGGTAAATGATTACGATCACGGGCGATGGACTGAGTATCGAAGCTGTCATGGCGATAGCTCGTAACGAGGAGAACGTCGCTCCCCTGGACCCGGGCGTCAGAGTGGACATGGAGCGGAGTCTCGCCTGGGTCGAAACCGCCGTTGCCGAAGGGGAGCGCTCGATCTACGGAGTGAACACCGGGTTCGGCTCGCTGGCCAACCAGAGCATTCCCGCCGCGGATGCGGGCCGCCTGTCGCGGAACCTGATTCTCAAGTGTTGCGCCGGCACGGGACCACCGCTGCCAGTCGAGATCGTCCGAGCAATGATGGCTATACGGGCGAGTACGCTTGCCCGCGGACTCTCCGGTGTGCGCCCGGAGTTGGTGGAAACTCTGATCCGGATGCTGAATCGGGGAGTCACTCCGTTCGTCCCTTCGAAGGGATCGCTGGGCGCCAGTGGGGACCTGGCTCCGCTGGCTCACATCGCTGTCATGATGACCCGGGAGCCGGATGGATCTGAGCGGGAAGACTGGAGCGGTAAGGCCTGGTACGACGGCCGGCTGATGTCAGGCGCCGAAGCCATGGAAGCAGCGGGTATCCCCAGGCTGGCGCCGGGTCCGAAGGAGGGTCTCGCTCTCACCAACGGAACGACGTTCATGCTCGCCGCGGCCGTGCTCGGTGTGCACGATGCGGAAGGGCTGCTGGACCATGCCGACGTCGCCGCGGCTCTGAGCCTCGATGCTCTACAGGCTCTGTCATCCGCATTCCACCCCCTTCTGCACGAGGCGAACCGCCAGAAGGGTCAGTCCGAGGCTGCGGCCCGAATCCGGGGTCTTCTGTACGGAAGCCGGTTGATAGACGCCGACCCCGAGCGGGTCCAGGACGCCTACAGTCTTCGATGCGTTCCGCAGGTGCACGGACCGGCACGGGACGCGGTCGAATTCATTCGATCTCGGGTGGAAAGCCTGCTTACCGGTACCAGCGATAACCCCCTGGTGTTTCCAGACGCGGATGGGATAGGCAGATCAATCAGCGGCGGGAACTTTCACGGGCAGGGATTGGCGTTCTGGCACGATCTGCTGGGGATCGTGGTCGCGGAGGTCGCGAGTCTCAGCGAGCGGCGCAGTTTCCGTCTCCTGACCCCGGAGTTGAGCGGCGGGCTTCCGTCGATGCTGGTCGCGAATCCTGGACTCGACAGCGGGCTGATGGTCGGGCAATACACGGCTGCGGCGCTGGTGTCGGAGAACAAGACTCTTGCTCACCCCGACAGCGTCGACTCGATACCGTCGAGCGCCAACCAGGAAGATCATGTGAGCATGGGCGCTAACGCCGCCCGACATGGGATGGAGATCCTGGAAAACGTCCGTACCGTCCTGGCCGTGGAGCTCGTTACGGCGGCCCAGGCGGTGGATCTGAGACGAAACGGGGAGGAACGACTGGGGCGGGGGACAGCTGCAGCCTATCGGCAGATCCGATCGCGTGTGCGTTTCCTCGAGCACGATCGCCCCTTGACGCAGGACATCGAAGCGGTAGCCGACCTGATTCGGTCCGGCAGTATCATGGCCGAAGTGCGGGAAGCTCTCGAACACGAGGAGGGAAGGGCACGATGAAGCCTTGGACCGATGCAGACTTGCAGGCATTCCTGAGAGTCATCGATCCCGATGACAACGCCACGGGCGGAGGTACTGCGTCTGCCGTGGCCGGCGCCATGGCGGCTGGCCTGGTCGGAATGGTGGCCCGCGTGTCGAAGGGGAAGCCAGACCTCGAGAGCGACGAATTCTATGCCACGATCGACACGGCGGCGCAGGAGCTTACCCGTGACCTGATGCAGGGGGGACGTGAGGACTCTGAGGCGTTTGGAGCCGTGATGCGTGCCTTCACCCTGCCGAAGTGCACGGAGGACGAAGTACGTGCTCGAAGAGATTCGATACGGGCGGCGATGGTCGAAGCCACGCGAGTGCCTCTGGAGAATGCGAGACGGTGCGTGCGTGTGCTCGAACTGGCGGACCGGGTGCAGGCAAGATTCAACGAGAACGCGGCTTCAGATCTCGCATGTGCTCGCGCGTTGGCCTGCACGGGAGCCGAGGGCTGCCTCGAAAACGTGGAGATCAACCTTCCCGGGGTAAAGGACGAGCAGGCGAAAGCTGACTTCGAGGCTCAATCGAACGAATTGCGCAGCGTGTACGCGGTGCTGAGAGGGGGTACCGATGGCTGAAGTCCTGATGTGCGAGGCAAACGTCAGCGAGGGCCGTCGCAC
>JBDGUY010000174.1:0-7233 GCA_039585935.1 Gemmatimonadota bacterium | reverse complement strand
CAGGACTGGCCCATGACCTGGCAGCGTTTCTGGACGATCGAGCGCGCTCGTCCGGATTCCGGGCAGAACTCGGTGGCCGGATCGGAGTGGCACCAGACATGCTGGAGTTCGTTATCGACGATGCCGGTCCGCGTCGCCGACTTACCGCCGAGGTCGCGCGTGACCAGATGCTCGAGCAGATGATGGAAACGGACCCACGGCTGCGGGAAGCGGTACAAACACTCGACCTCAAGATCAAGGAGTGACCGCGGCGTGGATAAAGAGAATCAGCTTCAGCAGCTTTTTCAACTCGGCCAGCAGATGCAGTCCCGGCTCGCCGAGATCCAACAGAGACTGGAACAGGAAACCGTGACGGTCTCGAGTGGTGGAGGCCTCGTAGACGTGACAGTGGATGGAAAGGGGACGATTCGCTCCATCCGCATCGATCCCTCCGCAGTGGATCCGAGTGACGTCGAAATGCTCGAGGACCTGGTGGTCGCGGCCGTTTCGGAAGCTCAGCGCAGGTCCTACGAGCGCATGGAGACCGAAATGCGACAGGCTACGGGCGGCATGCCGATGCCCGACCTGGGCTCGCTGTTGGGCTGAGGGATCGAGCCAGCGCGTGTCGGCGATCGAGTCCCTTGTTCGTGAGTTTTCCCGTCTGCCCGGAGTTGGCCGCAAGACGGCGCAACGCTTGACCTATTTTCTTCTCAAAGGCTCTCCGGAGGACGGTCGGAGGCTGGCGGACGCGATCTCGCGCGTGATCGACGAGGTAGTGCCTTGCACGGAGTGCGGCAACCTGAGTACTGAGGACCCGTGTGAGTTATGCCGGAACCCGCGTCGGGAAGCGGGCTCGATCTGCGTGGTCGAGGAGGCTTCGGACATTCCCGCGATCGAAGGTTCAGGGCAGTTCAGGGGCCGCTATCACGTTTTGGGCGGGCACCTGTCGCCGCTGGATGGTATCGGACCGGATGAATTGAACATCGCGTCCCTGATGCGACGTCTTCAAGACGGTGTCGGGGAGCTCATCATTGCCACGAACCCGAGCGTCGAAGGTGAAGCGACCGCCGCGTACCTGTTCCGCCTCGTAGCGGAGCTCGAAGGGTTGAGGATCACCCGCCTGGCACGAGGTCTGCCGGTAGGAGGTGATCTGGAGTATGCGGATGGTGTGACGATCGCCGAGGCGTTCTCGGGACGCCGGGAGATGTGAATGGCTGACAAGATCATTGTCTTGAGAGATGAATCTGACGACATCGCCTGGAAGGCCGTGAAGATCGGCGGCGCGGTGCTCGCTGGAGTCGCCCTGGTCGGAGGTCTCGGGGTGCTCCTCGCTCACGATCAGATGGCGCGGCACCAGCGGGACCTGTTCAGTTCGCAACCGCTCCGGCGGCTCGCGGCACTCGGCTTCCTGCGAAACCACCCCGGCGTTGACAACGTGCTTCTGCTCAGGGATTACCTCGCCTGGGAGGACAAGCCGCTCCTTCGAAAGCGGGCATCGGCCGTGCTGGCTGGAATGGAGCAGGAGCTTGCCGCCGCCGAGGGTGCCTGAAGTCGATGGCGGACCGGAGAGGGCCGAACCGGGAGATCGACTGCAAGGTCGTGTATGTCGGCCCCTCCGGAAGCGGCAAGACCACGACGATCCGCGCTCTTCATGACCGGCTCTCCCCCGACACCCACGGGACGATCCTTGCGCCGACGGAGCCGGACGGAAGCACCCTGTTCTTCGATCTCCTGACGATCGAACTGGGGACGTTGGAGGGTCGTAGCATCCGGCTTCAGCTCCTATCGGCTCCAGGCGATCCGGTTCGGGCCGAACTCCGCCAGACGGTGCTCCGTGGAGCGGATGGCGTGATCTTCGTCGCCGACTCCTCTCCCGAGCGGATGGAGGCAAACGGGGAAGCTCTCGTGGCCCTGCAGGCCGACCTCGAGGTCCTTGGTCTGGCGGCGGCCATTCCGGTCGTATTCCAGTACAACAAGCGTGACCTGCCCGATGCCGTGTCGGAGGATGCGCTCAACCAGGCTGTGAACCCGCACGGAGCGCCCGCCTACGCGGCGGTGGCCACCCGCCGGCAGGGTATCATCGAACCCGTGACGGCGGTGTCCGAGCAAGTCGTCCGGGCGCTCGCGTGAAGAGGCGACCTTGTCTCAACGCGTGAATCTCCCGAACACAATTACGACTTTGCGAGTGGTCCTCGCCCCGCTCGTGGCCGCGCTGTTGCTGCAGCCGCGAGCCTCGGCACGTCTCGTGGCGTTTGTCGTATTCCTCGTAGCGGCCCTGTCGGACCTGATTGACGGTGCGCTCGCGCGTCGGCGAGGGGAGATCACGGACTTCGGCAAGCTCGTCGATCCGATTGCAGACAAACTCCTGCTCGTCGCCACGCTCGTACCGTTCTGGATTCTCACCAGCAACAAGCCGGAGCTCGGCGGGCTGCCAGTATTCGGGGGCATCCCGTTGTGGACGCTCGTCGTGTTCTTCGGAAGAGAGATTCTCGTCACGATTCTGCGGACGCGTGCGGCCCGGCAGGGAACGGTTGTTCCGGCGATGCCGATCGGGAAGTACAAGGCTCTGGCGCAGAGTGTGTTCAGCGGTTCAATGATCGTCTGGCTTACTTTCCGAACGGCGGCGATCGAGAGAGGCTGGAGCGGCGGGTTTGAGAATTTCTGGGAGGGCCTGAACGGTTGGTTCACGACGATATCGCTCATCGTGGCTCTGGCGCTCACAGTTGCATCTCTCTTCGTCTACATGGGTGCGTTCCGGATTATCTCGCGGGAGCCTTCCGCTTGACCGATCCGGATCCGCGCAACGACGAGTGCGTCGTCGAAATCCTCACCACGCTCGGAAGACAGGGCCGGACCCTGGCCGTGGCCGAGAGTTGTACAGGAGGTGCTCGTCGAAGGTGTTCGTGGGGGGTGTGATCGCCTACTCGAATTCAGTGAAGACAGGGCTCCTGGGCGTTTCACCCGAGGTGGTCGAGACCCGGGGGGCGGTTTCCGCCGATTCGGCGGTGGCGATGGCCATCGGCGTAAAGAAAGCAACGGGCGCCGATTGGGGGATCGCGATCACCGGAATCGCGGGTCCGGAAGGCGGCGACCCTGACAAGCCAGTCGGAACCGTGTGGGTAGGAGCTTCCGGACCGGGGCAGGAGTCCGCGCGATGCGAGCGGCATGTTTTCCCCGGCGGTCGGGCGGAAATCCGGTCGTCCTCTGTCCACGCAGCTCTCGAACTTCTCTCAAGAGCGGTCAGTGAATCCGATGACTGAACCCACCGTCGGCTATCTCGAAGGAACGGGCGGAGTTCGGGTGTTCTATCGGGCGTGGGAGACATCGGAACCGGCCGGAAGCGTGCTGTTCGTTCACGGCCTGGGAGAGCACGGCGGCCGATACGACAGGCTCGCAGAAGTCGTAGGGACACTCAGGCTCGACCTGTACGCGATTGATCTGAGAGGGCATGGACGCTCGCAGGGAAAGCGCGGTCACGTGCCCGACTTCAACTGCTATCTGCGCGATCTTGACAGGTTGAGACGCAGGGCAGGTAGGGAGACCGCCGGCCGGACCACATTCCTGGTCGGACACTCTCTGGGAGGTCTCGTCGTCGGGCGATATGCGGAAGCATTCGCTCCGGACGGTTTGCGCGGAGTCGTGTTCGTGGCCCCGTTCGTCGAGACAGAGATGCCGGTAGCTCGCTGGAAGCGGTCACTCGGTGCGGCGACGGATCGAATGGCTCCGGCCCTGACGATGGACAACAGCCTTAATGTCGAGGAGTTGTTCCGCAGGGAGTCGGATCAGCGGGTGTACACTGAAGACCCGCGTGTTCACCGTCGGATCAGCGCTCGATTGTGGGGCGAGATGCAGCGCGCATCGTCCCGGCTGCTTGCCGATGCACACCGGCTGCGAGTCCCGGTGTTGTTGCAACTCGCAGGAAGCGATACGGTCGTGAGTAATTCCGCCGCGCGGGACTTCGGGGCGCGCCTCGCATCCCGTCCAGAGGTGATCGAGTACGAGGACGCGTACCATGCGCTGTACTTCGACCCTCGGGGCGAAGAGGGGCTGACGGATCTTCAGCGGTGGCTCGAGCAGACAATGACGGATGGAACAGCGAATTGATGAGACCGAACACTGGAGGATAAGGTGATCCGCAGGAAACCCGAAGATCTGTCGGACCCGGGCCAGGGACATGCACCGGAGTCCATGGCTACGGATGCCGACGAACAGCAGGAAGGGGCCGGTTCTGGTGCGGGTGGCGGAGCTCTCGAGGCTCTGCCCGAAGCGGAGGTGCTGCTGGCCGAGCTCGAACAGGCCCGAGTCGAAATCGCGGAATTGAAGGACCGTCACCTGCGGCTCGCGGCGGAGTTCGACAACTTCCGCCGCCGTACGAGCCAGGAGCAGTTGAAAATGAGGGCTCTGGCCCAGGCTGACATTGCTCGATCGGTGCTTCCGACTCTCGACGATCTTGCGCGCTGGCGCGACATCCCGAACGACTCCACGAGTGTCGAGGCGTTGGATCAGGGCCTCGATCTCATTCTCCGTAACCTCGCCAGGGCGCTCGAAGGACATGGAGTGCAGCGGGTCGAGGCGGAGAACGCGGTGTTCAATCCCGAGATGCATCAGGCCCTGATGACGACCGAAGCGCAGCATGCCGAGGAAGACGAGACGATCTCCCGCGTGTTGCTGGAAGGGTACATGCTCGGAGACCTGCTCGTCCGCCCGGCACAGGTCGAAGTCCGGAGCTGGCAGGAGGCGCCGGTTGCCGACACGAGCGACGGCGACGGCGACGGTGACGGCGACGGCGACGGTGACGGTGACGGCGACGGTGACGGCGACGGCGACGGCGACGGCGATGGAAGCGCCGGGTCCGAGGATCTCACGGCCTGATGCCCACACGACCCAAGGACTACTATGCCACGCTTGGCGTGACCTCCGGCGCCAAGCCGGCGGAGATCAAGAAATCGTATCGGAAGCTGGCGAAGCAGTACCACCCGGACGCGAATCCAGACAATCCGGCCGCTGCGGAAAAGTTCAAGGAAGTCGCAGCGGCATATGACGTTCTGTCAGACCCCGACAGGCGGCGGAAGTACGACCAGATCCGGCGATTCGGAGGTCTGGGGGGGTTCGGTGGTACCGGCGGTTATCATCCCGGGGCGGGCCGGCCGGCAGGACAGCCGGGAGGAGCCGACGGCAGGTCCTTCCGGTTCGAGGATGTAGGTGGGTTGGGGGACATTTTCAGCTCGATATTCGACTTCGGAAAACGCGGAGCCGACCGCCCGGCAGGGCCGACCCGGGGTCACGACGTCGAGTACCTGGTCGAGATCCCGTTCCGGATCGCGGTCCGTGGCGGGAAGGTCCGGCTGTCGATTCCGATCAATGAAGAGTGCGCCACCTGCGACGGGTCCGGAGCGGCACCCGGCTCAAAGCTCGACAGCTGTGAGGAGTGCGGCGGGCGCGGGACGATCACATTCGGACAGGGATCGTTCTCGGTCCCCCGGCCGTGTCCGGCCTGTCTCGGCCGGGGCAAGATACCCAGAGAGTTCTGTCCCGCCTGCAGCGGCCGAGGCGAGGTGACCCAGAAGCGGAAGATCAGCGTGACCGTTCCTTCGGGAGTAGACGACGGATCCCGACTCCGGATGGCGGGCCAGGGAGAGCGAGGACCGCAGGGAGGCCCCCCCGGCGACCTGCTCGTCAAGTTCAAGGTGAAGGACGATTCGTTCTTCGAACGCGATGGCTTGGATCTGCGCTGCGAGGTGCCGATCAACCTGGCCCAGGCGATGATGGGCTCGAAGGTCAAGGTCCGGACCGCTGACAACCGAAAAGTCGTACTCAAAATCCCGGCCGGCACACAGTCAGGTACGACGTTCCGGATCAAGGGACAGGGTGTCGAAAAGGGAGAATCCCGCGGAGATCAGCTGGTAAAGGTCGTCGTCCGACTGCCCGACCGGCTTACCGACGAGGGCAAGGAGGCGCTCGAGAAGCTCGTGGAAGTCGAGGAACTGAGACACTAGTCTGCGCTCGAGATCACGCCCCCGCCGAGCACGGTATCATCTTCCAGGTACAACACGGCGCTCTGACCCGGAGTGATTGCATCCTGTTCTGTGAGCAGCTCGAGGGCGAAACCGTCCGGCTCGGCTCGGCTGACCGTCGCCGGGACGATCGGTGCCTGGTGGCGAATGCGGACGCCGATTTCCGTCCCCGGCCGGGGTATCGATGCAAGCCAGTTCGCACCGTCGGCCCGGAGCGAGGATCTGCGCAGAGAATCACGCGGACCAATCACGACTTCCCTCGAGGAGGGACGGATTTCGAGGACGAACATCGGCAACGAATAGCCCCCCGGCAGTCCCTTTCTCTGTCCCACCGTGAACCCGGCGAATCCATCATGCCGCCCGACTTCCGTACCATCCTCCAGGACGAACGCGCCGGGCTGTACCGCAGAGTGGGTCATCGGAAGCTGCCTCTTCAGCACACCCACATAGTCGCCGTCCGGAACGAAACAGATCTCGAAGCTCTCCGGCTTTTCGGCCGTCACGAGCCCGAGATCTCGTGCTACGGTCCGAACCTCGGGCTTCCGCATTTCGCCCACTGGAAGTAGCAGCCGGGCCAGAACCGATCGGTCGATGCCCCACAGGAAATATGTCTGGTCCTTCCGATCGTCTTCGCCTCGTGCGAGTCGGGGCGAGCCGTCAACGGCGCGGACGACGCGCGCGTAGTGGCCTGTAGCGACGAACTCGCAGTCGAGGGCGTCTGCGCGGCGAACGAGATCGCGGAATTTCGTGAAACTGTTGCACCGGACGCAGGGAATCGGAGTTCTCCCGGCGGCATACTCGGACACGAAATCATCGATCACATCACGCGTGAAGGCTTCCTTGAGATCGAACACCTGGTGGGGGATCCCCAGTCGTGCCGTCACGGCCCGGGCATCGGCGATGCCCTCGAGCCCGCAGCAGACCCGGGCACCGTCCGGCACATCACCGTAGCAGAAGGTCTTCACCGTGGCTCCGACGACTCGCCAGCCCGCGTGCACCAGCATCGCCGCAGAAACACTGGAGTCCACTCCGCCCGACATGGCGCAGAGGACGGAGCGGCCGGCGCCCGGAGGGAGCGGCCCGGAAGATTCCGGTTCAATCACCGGGCACGGCTCGCGCTCGCGGCACGGCGGCCACCGTGGCCTTGCCCGCTTGCTGCACTTCGTCCGCCGACGTGGACGGGCCAAAGCTGAACCGCAGCACGGCATACGTGCCGGCAGGGGCGATTCCCATCGCGGCC